>VGNF01000275.1 GCA_016866195.1 Chloroflexota bacterium
CTCGATGGGGTTCTGTCCGGAGGATCTCCATGCATCCACCTCAGGCTGGTCTATTAACCGCACACGCCCCTCGATGGGGTTCTGTCCGGAGGATCTCCATGCATCCACCTCAGGCTGGTCTATTAACCGCACACGCCCCTCGATGGGGTTCTGTCCGGAGGATCTCCATGCATTCACCTCAGGCTGGTCTATAAACCGCACACGCCCCTCGATGGGGTTCTGTCTGACGGATCTCCATGCATTCACCTCAGGCTGGTCTATAAACCGCACACGCCCCTCGATGGGGTTCTGTCTGACGGATCTCCATGCATTCACCTCAGGCTGGTCTATAAGCCGCATTCTGTCCGGCAGATCGCTCTGCCTGTGCAATCATCTCTCTGGGCGGCGCGTCGCCGCACCGCTCGTTGCAGCCTACCCGGGGCTGGCCTTTCCCACAGGAGGGAGAGGCACGTGTGGAGGCGAGCAGCCTCCCATCGTCCACGGACGAATTCGCCCCTGCTTGGCTTTGCTCCCGGCGGGGGTTACCTGGCCATCTGCATTACTGCAAACGCCGGTGGTCTCTTACACCACCTTTTCACCATCACCTCCCTCACCCCTGCCCCCCTCTCCCAATGGGAGAGGGGATGGGGGTGAGGGGGTAGTTTTTTTCTGTGGCCCTTTTCCGGCAGGTTCACGCCTCTCGGCGGTTTCCCCGCCCCGGGTGCTATCCGACGCCGTGCTCTATGGAGTGCGGACTTTCCTCAATCCCGACAACGCAGGACCGCGATTGCCCGACCAGCCTGAGACAATTCCATGATACACGCCACAGTCACGTCCGTCAACATCCCTGGAATGGACATTTAGTGAAAAATCATTAAAATAAGGTGGAATTCACCCTTGAAATCAAGAGGAATAGTTTGAGCAACTGGCACGGCAAATTCGTGATCGGCCTGACGGGCAACATCGCCACCGGAAAAAGTGTCGTGCGGCGCATGCTCGAACATTTGGGAGCGTACTCGGTTGATGCGGACGCGCTCTCCCACCGGGCTTACGCCAAGGGAGCGCCCGGTTATCAACCGGTAATCGACAAATTCGGGAAGTGGCTGCTCAGCCGTGATGGCGAGATCGACCGCAGCAAGCTCGGCAATCTTGTTTTTCATGATCGTGAGGCGATGATCCAACTCGAGGGAATTGTTCACCCGCTGGTACGCCAGGCGACGGAATTGCTCATCAACCGGGCCAATCAACCCGTGGTGGTGATCGAGGCGATCAAACTGCTCGAAAGCGACCTGCGCAAGGTGTGTGATTCGATCTGGGTGACGAATGCCCCGGAGGAAGTCCAGGTGGAGCGGTTGATGCGCAAGAGGGGATTATCGAGCGAAAAAGCGCTGGAACGCATACGCATGCAGTCTCCTCAAGGGAACAAGGTGAACCTGGCCAACATCGTCCTGACCAACACCGGATCCTATGACAACCTGTGGAAACAGGTCAGCGCAGCCTGGAAAGAGGTTGTTCCTGCCGAAAAAGCAGCCGAAACGGAGGCCCCAGCACAGCCGGCACCGGTGATACCAAGGGGCGATTTGGCGGTTGAGCGTGGTCGTCCGAAACACTCTTCGCAGATCGCGGAATTCATCACCCGCATGAGCGGGGGATCTCGCAAGATGACCTCGGATGACGTCATGGCAGAATTTGGCGACAAGGCTTACATGCTCCTGCAATCGAATGGGAAACTGGCCGGCATCGCCGGCTGGCAGGTCGAAAACCTGGTTACGCGCACCACCGATATCTACCTTGAATCGCAACTGGACCAACAGAAAGCGCTCGAGAAATTGATCCAGGAGGTCGAGCGCGCCTCCAGCGACCTGCTAAGTGAAGCCTCCTTGATCTTCCCGGCAAAGGAACTCGCCGCGCAGGATGCCATGTGGAAGAAGCTTGGATATGAAAGGAAGACCCCGCACACGCTGGGGGTGCAGGCATGGCAGGATGCCGCGATCGAGATCATGCCGGCCGGCGAAGCCTTGTTCTTTAAACAATTGCGCACCGAACGCATTCTGCGTCCGATCTAGGGAAGGAGCGCAATCCATTGACTGGATCTTCCACGCGGACCATCAGCACCGCGCATAATCTGTCATGAACGAATTTCTCAACAACCTGTTCTTTATCTTTCAACGGGTCAGCTGGCTAAGCGCGCTGGATATCCTGCTTGTCTCGCTGATCTTCTTCGGTTTGTTGTATTCGTTGCGGGATACCCAGGCCATGGTCCTGCTGCGCGGGATGATCCTGCTGGTGATGTTCATCCTCCTTCTGACCAGCCTGGTGGAGCTGCCCGCGTTCTCTTGGCTGGCACAGAATTCGTTGCCGGCTCTGATCCTGGCCATACCGGTGATCTTCGCGCCGGAGATTCGCAGGACCTTGGAGCGTCTCGGCCGGGCCGGCACACTCTGGACCTCATCTGCCAAACCGGATATGCCGCGAATCGAGCAAACCATCCATTCGGTCGTGGGAGCTGCAGCCAGGCTTTCGGCCCGGCAGCATGGAGCCCTGATCGTCATGCAAAGGCTGGACAACCTGGATGAGTACATCCAGACCGGCGTGCAATTGAACGCCGGTGTCACGCCGGAACTGCTGCTTCAGGTTTTTTATCCAAATACACCATTGCATGACGGCGCGGTGATCATCGTGGGAGGGAAGATCGCGGCCGCGGCCTGTGTCATGCCGCTTTCTGCCAGTGGAGTGTTGAACCGCACACCGGAAAGGCAGATGGGACTGCGTCACCGGGCAGCCTTGGGGACCTCGGAAGCAAGCGATGCCATCGCGATCGTCGTCTCGGAGGAGAGCGGGGCGATTGCCATCGCGCATGCCGGCCGCATGCTGCGCCGGCTGGACGCCGACCGCCTGGAAAACATCCTTAAAGCCTTCTTCCGGCCGGAGAGCGAGAACGAAAAATGGAACCCGCTGGAAAGATTATTTCGCGGCGTGTTCCCGAACAGGCAGGGTAAGTAATGCTGCGCTGGATCTCTCAAAACTATCGCACCTTCCTTTGGTCGCTGGCTCTATCCATGGCCGTATGGATGGCAGCCGTGACCAGCGCGGATCCGGATGAAACCCGCGTATTATCCTCGCCCATACCCGTGCAGATCGTCGGTCAGGATCCCGGTTTGGTGATTCGCGGGGATATTCCGGATAACGTCCAACTCACTCTCCGGGCGCCAAGCTCGGTGTGGAACCTGATCAATGCCGATGTGACCATCGTACAAGCCGTGCTCGATCTTTCCGGATTGACCGAGGGTGAACACAACACTGGGTTGCAGATCCAGATCGATGCACGGCCGGTTCAAATCGTGGCAGTTGCGCCACAAATCATCGAGTTCACCCTGGAACCTTTGGCCACACGCACGTTGGACGTGGATCTCAGCCTGTCCGGCGAAGCGGCGATCGGCTATCAGATTGGGGATCCCGATTTGCAGCCCGGTACCGTGATCGTATCGGGCGCGCAGTCACAAGTCCACCTGGCGACCCGAGCCAGAGTTGCGTGGAACTTGAATGGCATACGTGAAAACGTGGATCAAGACCTCCTGGTTGAAGTGCTCGATGAAAATGGTGAAACGGTGAATGGAATCACCGTTTCACCAAGCAGCATCGGCGTCAGGATCCCCGTCATCCAACAGGGTGGTTATCGGGATGTTGCAGTAAAAGTGGTAACGACAGGCCGTGTGGCAAGCGGATATCGTCTCACCGATCTCTCGGTATTCCCTCCGGTGGTGACCGTTTTCTCAACGGATCCGCAACGGGTCAACGACCTGCCCGGTATTCTCGAAACGCAGCCTCTCGACCTGCAAAATGCGCAGAATGACATCAGCACGCGGTTAGGTCTGAGCCTGCCGGCGGGCGTCTCGATCGTAGGGGAGCAGACCGTCCTGATCCAGGCCGGGGTATCCCCCATTGAGAGCAGCATCACCCTGGCAGGCGAGAAGGTCGAGATCATCGGTCTGTCGAGCAAGCTGACCGCGCAGGTTTCACCACAGACCGTGGATGTGATCGTATCCGGTCCTCTTCCGATCCTGGACACACTCACCCGCCAGGATGTGCGCGTGACGGTGGATCTCACCGGTTTGGAATCCGGTGTCCAGCAGGTCACTCCTGCAGTGGAGGTATTGATCGCCGATGTCGTGGTTCAATCGATCCTGCCGAACACCATTGAAGTGGTCATCTCCATCATCGGTGCACCAACCATCACGCAGACACCGTAATTCGGTCCTTTGGGTGCATGCTCTCGCATTGATGTCCGCAAATACCCATGAAACCAATCGTTGCGCTCGTCGGCCGGCCAAACGTCGGTAAATCCACCTTGTTCAACCGCCTCGCTGGTGAACGTTTGGCGATTGTGGACGACACACCCGGCACCACGCGGGACCGATTGTTCGGCGAAGCCGAATGGAATGGCCGGATATTCAACATCGTGGATACGGGGGGGATCGATCCGACCCATGGCGGTAAGACCCCGCTATCGATCGGTTCTGCGGATTTCGTCGAAGACATCCGAAAACAGGCTCAGGTCGCAATTCAGGAAGCGGATGCGATCCTGTTCATCACCGATGGGGAGAGTGGCGTCACCTAGCCGGAAAA
>VGNF01000276.1 GCA_016866195.1 Chloroflexota bacterium
GGGGGATCCGCCCAGCTTCAACGTCAATTGGAATACCTGCTCGGCAATGCTTCTTAAGGACCGGATACCATCCCCTGTTTTCAAATCCAGGATCGGCCGAATGTGCAAACATCCAGCCGAAGCATGACCGTATATCCCGCCCTCGGTGTTATGATCCTCCAGAATTCTTTGAATGTCCGCAACAAATCCGCCCAGGTGCTCAACCGGGATGGCGCAATCCTCGATAAACGCGGCAGGCCGTGCGGATCGCGGTCGGGAATCAAGAATCCCAAGGCCCATTTTCCGAATATTCCAGATGCGCGCTTGTTCCTCGGGAGAGGCGGCAATCACCCAGGTCTTTCCAATGCGGCGGGCAGACTCAGCCAACATTGAGGGAGTATCGCCGCTGAATTCCACCACAAGGATAGCAGCCGGATCATTCTTCATCCAGTCCATTTGATGGGCATACGCCGGCACGCTGCGCGCCAATTGGATGATCAGCCGGGGGATTAGCTCGATTGCGCTCGGCCGAAATTCCAACAATCGAGGCACGTCCTCGCAAGCTGTCACGATGTTGTCGTAAGCCAGGACACCCAGTATCGTATGCCCTGGCTTGGGGACCAGGTTGACATGGATCCGCCGCATGACCGCCAGGGTACCCTCACTGCCTCCCAGCAAGGCTGCGGTATTAATTCTCCCCCCGGAACGATACACGGAAATGGACAGCCCGAAATCATCCTCAGCCCATTGGTCTGGGATGGAAGGAGACCAGGGGAGGAGATAATTCAACCTGTACCCGGCGGAGTTCCTCCACGAACGCGGATAGCGGGTAAAGATCTGATCCGCATATTTATCCCTTATGGTTTGAATGACCTCGTCAAGGATTGATACGCCATCGACTTTCCAGGCCTCCAAAGATCCATCGCCAAGGATTACCTCCCCGGAGAGGAGGTGATCGGCAGACATGCCGTAGCGAATGGAATGCGCTCCGGTGGCGTTATTGCCAATCACCCCTCCCAGCGTTGCGCGTTCAGCAGAAGCGGGATCCGGTCCAAACATCAGTCCGTACGAACCTGTTTTGCGGTTTAGGTCAGAAAGGATGACACCCGGTTCCACTGTTGCAGACCTTGCGGAAGGATCGATTTCGATGATCTTGTCGAGATAACGTGAGCAATCCAACAGGATCGCCTCCCCGATGGCCTGCCCGCCCAAGGAAGACCCCGACCCCCGCGGCAGGATTGGAATGCGGTATTTGACCGCCAATTCCACTGCCATATGCAGATCCTCCTGGGTTTTCGGGAGAATCACGCCAAGCGGGGCAATTTGATAGATCGAGGCATCCGTGGAATAAAGGATCCGGGAAGCCGAATCCAATTTTAGGTCGCCTGAGAAGCGCTTCTCCAACTCGTGGACGAAGTCGGGATTCACTCTTGGTGAGGTCGTTTCAGAAACCATTCCAGCTATATTTAATTTTTACCAATCGCAAATTTTCAGAGGGAGAAAATCCCAAAATCGATCCGATTCGCCCGCCCTGTGAAGGGGGTCGTTCTATCCGCAAACCGAAATGATTCAAGAATTTCACTTGGCTTTGACCTGGTTTGCCACAGCAGCCGCTTTTCTGGCAGCTTCCTCGGGATCCCCCAAATAGGTATGTCGCACAGGATCCAGGTTCTCGTCGAGCTCATAAACCAGAGGTAAGCCGGTCGGGATGTTTAATTCCGTGATCTCGGAATCGGAGATATGATCCAAATATTTCACAAGCGCGCGAATGGAATTTCCATGCGCCACAACCAGGATTCGTCTTCCGGATTTTATATCAGGAGCCAGCGTCGAGTGCCAGTATGGGAGCACACGCTGCAAGGTGAGTTTGAGCGATTCCGTGGAAGGCAGTTCGTCGGACGCCAGGGAGGCATATCGCTGATCGTGCTTCGGGTGACGTTCGTCGCTCGGGTCCAAAGCCGGGGGAGGCACATCGTAAGACCGTCTCCAGAGTTTTACCTGCGCTTCACCATACTTAACCGCCATTTCAGCCTTGTTCAAACCTTGCAGGGATCCATAATGCCTCTCATTCAACTGCCAGGCGCGAACGACTGGTATCCATTCAAGATCCATGACCTCCTGAACGATGTTCAACGTCCGTATGGCGCGTTTGAGAACCGAGGTGTAGGCGATATCGAACCGATATCCCCCTGCAAGCAGTAACTTGCCGGCGTCAAAAGCCTCCGAACGCCCGAGGTCGGTCAGGTCCACATCGGTCCAACCCGTAAAGCGATTTTCAAGATTCCAGGTGCTTTGGCCATGGCGGACAAGAACAATTTTGTACATATCCATTCTCCTTAAGGGCATCGCCGGCCGATTATAGCCCAAGTCCCACCGTCATAGTACAATCGGGAAATGCCCGCGAACGATGATGTAACTCCCATCCGTCAGCAATACCTGGAAATCAAGCGGGATTATCCGAATGCGATCCTGTTCTTTCGCCTGGGGGATTTTTACGAGACTTTCGACGAGGACGCCGAAGTAACCGCCCGCGAGCTGGATATTGTGCTGACCTCGCGGCCAATTGGAAAAGGGCTTCGAACGCCGCTTGCAGGAATTCCCTACCATGCCGTCGAGAACTATCTGGCCAGGATGATCGCCAAGGGATACCACGTGGCCATCTGCGAACAGGTGGGCGACATTCCGGTCAAGGGATTGGTTCCCCGCCGGGTTACGCGCGTGGTCACGCCTGGAACGATCACCGAACCCGGCTTGCTGCCCGGGGATGGAAATAATTATCTTGCATCCATCTATTTCGACGAAAAAACTGCGTCTGTATCCTATGTTGACGTTTCAACCGGTGAATTTGGAGTAACAATCCTGACTCTTGAAACATTACGGGCTGAATTAACGAGATTGCATCCGGCAGAGCTCCTTGTGCCAGACAGCATATCTCTCCCGGAAGGACTGCCTGGTCACGTCACTCCGTACGCCGCCTGGAAATTTGAACCCGGCAAATGCTATGAGACTTTGCTTGCTCAGTTTCATGCGTCAACATTGAATGGCTTTGGGATAAACCAGGGTGACCTATCGGTAAGGACCGCGGGGACGATCATCCAATACCTTCGAGAAACACAGCCAGATGCCCTTGCGCTATTGGATTCCTTGCGCTCATACACACTGGACGAATTCATGACCCTGGATGCATCCACGCGCAGGAATTTGGAACTGGATCAGACTCTTCGAGGTGAAAAAAAGGGTTCACTGCTTGGAACATTGGATCACACAATTACACCGATGGGAAAACGGCTCATCCACCAGTGGATCAACCAGCCGCTTTTGAACATCCAGGGAATCAAAAACAGACAGAACGGAGTCCAATACTTTTTCGAAAACCCGTTGATTCGCACAGAATTGCGCAATGCCTTAAAACCGATTGCGGACCTGGAGAGGCTGGTCAACCGGGTTGTTGCCGGGCAAGCCCAGCCGCGTGATCTGGTCGCATTACGAAACACATTTTTGGAGATTCCCAAGATCATCCGCTCTGTCGGACAAATGGGCAGAATAACGGATAAGTTGGAATCGCTCGAAGACGTATTAGCCCTCCTGCAAATAGCAATTGATGACAACCCACCAGCCACACTGCAGAATTCCGGGATCATTCGACCCGGGTATTCCCGGGAACTGGACGAAACCATCGCTTCATCGGCATATGCCAGGGAATGGATCGCAAGCCTGGAAGGAACCGAAAGGAAAAGAACCGGCATCAAATCGCTGAAAGTCGGATATAACAAGGTCTTCGGATACTACATCGAAATATCACGGGGACAATCGGACCGGGCTCCCGAAACCTATATCCGCAAACAGACTCTGGTGAACGCGGAGAGGTTCATTACCCCGGAAATGAAAGAATATGAAACCCTGGTTCTCAACGCCGAGGAACAGATCCGAGAACTGGAAACGCGATTATTCCGGGAGGTTTGTACGACCCTTACCAGATCCTCCCAGAAAATGCTCATTGCCGCAAGAATCCTCGCCGAACTCGATGTGCTTTCATCACTGGGAGAGGCAGCCGCGCTCGAGGGGTATACCCGACCGGAAGTCCATGAAGAAGGCGATCTGGAAATCCACGAAGGCAGGCACCCCGTGGTCGAGCTGACTCTTAAGAATGAGCGATTCGTCCCGAATGACGTTTTTTTTGGAAAGGGCGAAATTGTTCGAATCATCACCGGACCGAACATGTCGGGAAAATCCACCTACCTGCGTCAGGCGGCACTGATCGTCCTCATGGCACAAATCGGATCGTTCGTCCCCGCCCGCTCTGCCAGGATCGGCTTGGTCGACCGGATCTTCACTCGCATCGGGGCCCAGGATGAAATTCACGCGGGTCAGTCAACATTCATGGTGGAGATGGTCGAAGCAGCGAACATCCTGCACCATGCCACTTCCCGCAGTTTACTAATCCTCGACGAGATCGGTCGTGGAACCTCCACGTATGACGGCCTTTCGATCGCCTGGGGAATCGTCGAATACATCCACAACCATCCCCACTTGCGGGCAAAAACACTTTTCGCGACACATTACCATGAACTGACCCAGCTCGCTGATTTGCTCCCCGGTGTAAAA
>VGNF01000277.1 GCA_016866195.1 Chloroflexota bacterium
ATCCTGCTGACCGGCGTGATCGGCACCGACGCGGAAAAGATCGGGGAGCGGATCATCGTTGGAGTACGCTCCTCCCGTATCGAGATCGTGAACGACACCCAGGTCAGTGTGAAGATGAGCGCCGGCGTGGCTTCGCTGGCGCGCATTACCGCCTCGACCGAGGTCGAACCGATGATCGAACAGGCGCGCCAAGCCAAGGCGCGCGCCAGGGAAGCCGGGGGAAACCAGGTCTTCCTCGCCTACGTCTAGAAAGCGATCGATTGCAGAAGGAACAAAGCAATCATCCCGGTGGTGATCGTGACCAGCGTATTCCGGCTGTACCACGCCGTGAGGATGGCGATCAATCCCGCGAGCAGCCGGGGGTTGAGCGCGGTGATGGAAAACTCCCCGTTGTTCAGGAACAACTCCGGGAAGATGAGCGCGGCCAGCACCGCCGGTGGGACGTAGTGCAGCGCCCGCCGCATCGTGCCCGGGACCTCGAAGCGGCCGAACAGGTAGATCAATGAAAACCTCAACCCGAAGGTGATCAGACCGCCCAGCAGGAGGATCAGCCACAGACTCATCGACGGGTCTCCAGGGCGGTGCCGACGAGGATTCCGGTGCCGGCAGCCAGGATCAGGCCAAGTTTGAACGGAAGGCTGTAGGCCAGAATCGCGACGATCCCGGCCGAGAGCCAGGCCGCGACCATCGGCCGGGTTTTCAAGGCGGGAACGATCATGGCGATGAAAGTGAGCGGGAGCGCGAAATCCAGCGGCCAGGTGGGAGGAATGGCGGCCTCGAGGAAGATGCCAAGTGCCGTGCTCATCTGCCATGTGAGCCACAGGGTGAAGCCTGCTCCCAAAAGGAACCAGTGACTGGAAGGCTGAATTCCCTCCTTTTCGTAGTTGAGGATGCCGGGCGCATACGCCTCGTCGGTCAGCAGGTAGGCGAGTACGGTCTTCCAGCGCAGCGACAGGTCCTTGAGGTACGGAGCCATCGAGGCGCTGTACAGGAGATGCCGCAGGTTGACCACCGCGATGGTCAGCACGATGACCAGGCCGGGCGCGCCCTCGTGCACCAATTGAGAGGTGACGAATTGCGCCGATCCCGCGAACACGATCGAGGACATCGCCTGCGCCTGTGCGTGAGTAAGCCCGGAGTTCATCGCCAGCGCCCCATAGATCATGCCGAAGGGAAATACCCCGATCAATAGCGGAAGTTCGGCGCGGACTCCCGCCCAGAAGGAACTTTGGTTGTTTGTCATGGTCTCCCGGAAAAATGGAATGATGAAGCCGTTATGCTTCCCGCCCGGGTTTCAGGATGGGACTGGATGGTATTTTACCAATCAATTCGAAGTGGGTAGTTCAGACGTGGCAGGTGGGCAACTTCGTCGCCCGACTGCCACAGATCAAAATCGTCCCATGGAGTTCGTCAAAGTACAGGATGGAAATCCGCGATTCAGGTAAAAACTGGTGAATGGGAATCAATGCGGAAGCGGAACGCCTGCGTAACTGCTCCCGCCCAGATCGAGATACAGGTTGTGGATCAACGTCTCGAGCACGCTCCGGATCCTCAAGCGCTCCCGGACCGGCGAGGCATAGGGATTGTGTCGGATCGGCTTGCCGGCCCTCACCACGTTTTGTTCCGCATGCACGGCCAGCGGATAAAAGCTCAGCGCGCGCGAAGTCTTCTGGAAATACATCTCCGCCAGGCGGATGAAACCCTTCTTGAACGGGCGCATGTTGAAGCGCGGGTCGAACGGCCGCGCCGGGTCCTCCGGAAAGACCAGAAGGAGGCGATCCTGCAGGAGCAGGTTCAAGCTGTGCTCGAAAGTCAGGTGGACGCGATCGGCATCGGAGTATACCGGGATGCCGCCGATAACACTCAGCAGGGGAACGGTGAACTTGGACAGGGCCTTTGCCACCCAGCCGCTTATCGGTTGGGGAAGGCCGAGTTCCTTTTCCACGAAGTCCCAACGCAGATATTCGCCCGCGAGTTTCGGATCCATCATGTCCGAGGCGACCCAGGGGTACAACCTCAGCGGGGTATTGGCGGTCACCGCGATAGGGCCAAGGGACCCCAGATGGTTCGCGACCAGGATGGCAGGTCCGCGTTCGGGCAGGTTCTCCTCGCCCAGTAATTCACCCCCCCAGATGAAGGACTGCAGTCCGGCTGCAATGATCCGATACAGGACATCTCCCATGAAACCTCCGGATGTCTGCTCGATCGAATCAACCCCCCGCCTCAAGGACGGACACAGGGGTGGATCTGCGAAGAGCAAACCACCCCTGTTCCATTGTTGCATAATCGAGGATGAATTACAAGAATCGGCCTTGAATATCGATCAAGCCGACCTTGCCCGCAAACCGCTGTAGAGCAGATACCCTCCGGCAAGAATGATCGCCACCGGCCAGAAGAACTGGTACTGGCTGGCCAGGAAAACCGAGGTCACTGCCAGGAGCCCCAGCACGATGGTCACGATCCGTGCCCATGGAATGGAATGCCTGAGCCAGAGCACGGCAAACGTGGCGGCCAGCCCACCCATCATCAGGGCGTTGGCGTATACCTCGTCCGTGTCCGACTGGATGAACCCGGCAATGGCGAGCAGCGCGATGACAGCCAGGACGGTCATCACGCCGGCGGGGATGATTGCCCACCAATGATCGAGTGAGCGGAAATACAGTACGAAGAAGGGAATGGCTACCGCCAGAAGAAAGATCGGTCCAAAGTAGGCGGCCGTATCCCCACCGGCAGCCATTAGGGGAGCGATACCGAGCACGCCGGTGACGTAGGCGACGATCAGCGCCCAGGTGCGGGAACGCTGGTTGAGATAGACCACCAGAAAGCTGACCGCAACCAAGAACATGAACAGGGCGCCAATCCATTCCCCTCCGGTGATATCAACCAGCAGGGTTGTCAGCGCCAGGAACAGCATGATCCCACCCGTGATCAACGCCCACCAATTGCGGATGCGGTCCGTGAGATACGCCGCGGCGAACGGCAGCAGCAAACCGAAGAAGATCGGAGAGCCGACTGCCGCGCTATCCACGCTCGATTCTGCCAACCCGATCGTCACCGCCAGCCCGGCGAAGATGCCCGCCGGAAAGAGCCAGCCCCATTCCCTGAATCCGCTCACTGCGTAGTTGATGAAACCGAACAGGCTGATGACCGCGAACACGGTCATCCACGCGGTGGCCGAGAAGGTATCCACCAGCCCCATGCGCTGCGCGAGGGCGAGGAGGCCCGCGCCGATCAACAGCAGGCCCCAAAACAAACTCGATCGATGGATGCTCATGAAAAATCCTCCAATCGGTGCTTCATTTCTCGACCTGCCGCACGGAACCGGCGCCGTTCACCTGCTGATCGACCTGTGGGGATCCGTAATACCTCACGGAGCCGGCGCCGTTGATGACGGCCTTCAGCTGATCCTTCACCCGCAGGTCAACGTCCCCTGCACCGTTGATGATCACATCGGCTTCCTGTGCGAGCAGGTTCATCCCGTTGAAGCTTCCAAATCCATCGATCTCAAGATCAAATTCGACCGCCTCCCCACTGGCCGTAAGGCCGCCGGCGCCCGTCAATTCGCAATCCAGGCGGCGAACCGTCAGGTCGGACAAGATGACATTTCCCGCACCGCTCAGTTCGATCTGCAATTCGTCTGTCTCAAGTCCTTCGACCAGCAGGGTCCCCGCGGAGGAGAATTCGACTTCCCTCAGGTCACGGACGGTAATGGTGATTTTCACCGTCTGACTGGGGTCCACCCGTTTGGACCACTCCCGCTCGGAATTTTCGATCACCAGTATTCCGTTGCGCGCTGCTGTGCTCAACTGCGGCAGCAGATTATCATCCGCCTCGACCCTGACCGATTCTTCAGCGCCCTGCTGCACGGTCACCTCGGCCGGGTAAAGGATGTGGATCCCCGTGACAGACTGAACCGCGCGCGTTTCCGTTTTGATTCTTCCCGAACCCGGTACATCTCCTCTGAAATCAACCCCGATATTCCACTCCGGTCCAGTTGTCCAACCCAACTGCGGTGCGAAGTACACCGCCAGCACTGCGCCCAGCACGACCAGCACCGAAACAAGCACGCCGGTGGACGGTAATTGGCTGCGCAGGATCACACCCAGCCCAAGCATGATCAGCAGGTATGGCCAGATGTGCGTCAACGCCCACAAGTTTGCGGCAGGGATGATCTGCAATTCCACCAGCAGCCAAAGGGCGCCGGCGGCGATCAAAACCAATGGAAAGAAGAAGGATTCGTGTCTTTTCATTTTGAGCTCCTTGGACTCATTGAGGTGCGGAATCGCCGGAGGTATCCTGTGGCGGCTGGCGTCTGGCAAGCCATCCGCTGCGGGCGAACACCAGGTATCCGCCGAACAGGATCAGCGCGATCGGGAAGAAGAGCTGGGCAAAGTTGGATGAGCTGAAGATCATCTCGAAGAAAGCTCCAAAGATGATGAACAGGATCGTGCCGGTTCTCAACACGCGCAGGCCCCC
>VGNF01000278.1 GCA_016866195.1 Chloroflexota bacterium
AAAAAACAAATGACCCACGTTTCCACCGGCGGCGGCGCTTCGCTCGAATTTCTGGAAGGGAAAGCGCTCCCCGGCGTGACGGCATTAGCTGACAAATAATCATAAAATCCACGACATAAGAGGTGCTTCTACCGCAAGGTCGTTGAAACCATCCCATACAGACGACTCGGATTGCGCGGTTGAATCGCTACCCTCTGGTAGGTTTGATTTTCCGCATTTCAGTTACTGGACAATTTTCTATCTCATCCACCTCAAACGACATCCCTGGACTATAATCAGGGGAAATTTTTCCGCGGAGAAACGGCATGTCATTCACGGTTGGCGAAAACATCGGTCCGTACCGGATCTTGGAACAGCTCGGCCAGGGTGGCATGGCCACTGTGTTCAAGGCTTATCACCCGGCATTGGATCGCTACGTTGCGTTGAAAGTCCTCCACCCTGCATTCAATCAGGATCAAACCTTCACGGCGCGTTTCCAGCGCGAAGCCCGGGTGGTGGCGCGACTCGAGCATCCGAACATCGTGCCGATCTACGATTATTCAGAGCACGAATCCAGGCCGTATCTGGTGATGAAATTCATCGAAGGCGATACGCTCAAGGCGCACCTCAACCGTGGACCGCTTAGCTCAGAGGAGATCGAGAAGGTTGTCAATTCTGTGGGCTCCGCCCTCTCCTATGCCCACCAACAGGGGATTCTCCACCGCGACATCAAACCCTCAAACGTATTGATCGCCGGCGATGGCGTGATGTATCTGGCGGACTTTGGACTGGCGCGCATTGCCCAGGCGGGCGAATCCACCATTTCTTCCGATTCGATCATGGGTACACCTCAATATATCTCGCCGGAACAGGCGATGGGCAAAAAGGAACTCGACGAAGGAACCGACCTGTATTCATTCGGCGTGATGTTGTATGAAATGGTGGTCGGACAGGTTCCTTTCAGTGCGGACACACCTTTTTCCATTATTCATGATCACATCTATTCGCCTCTTCCACTGCCGATGGATATCAATCCCAAAGTCCCTGAACCGGTTCAGCGGGTCCTTTTAAAGGCCTTGGCCAAAGACCGCGGTGATCGTTACGCCACGGTGGCAGAGATGGTCAAAGCTTTCAAGGATGCCTGGGCTGAAGCCGGAATTCCCATGCAAGGGACAGGCATCACCATGCGTCCCGGTGCCATGAAACCACCCAGTCCCGTTGCAACGCCGAAGACAGTCGAGCCTGCTGCTCGCACAGTGGCTGCCAAAGCGCCCGCTAAAAAGCGTTCACCCTGGACGTGGGTGGCAGTAGGCCTGCTCACCTGCCTTTGTCTCGGTTTTGCGCTCGCGGTGCTTCGGAACAATTCCGTTACCAGCACAAGCCTGACGGCGACTGCTCAGGCGGCCACACCGGTGAAAGTGGATACTCCAAAGCCGCCAATTCCAGAAGGCAGCCCTCCACCTGGCCTTCCCCAGAATATCGATAATCTGCGGGAACTTGTTGCTCAAAACCCCGGAGATCCCTATGCCCATCTTCAACTCTCATTGGCTTACTGGGACGCGGGAGAAATACGCTCTTCACTGGAATCGTTGGCTCAGGCGGCAAACCTGGCCGGACCGACCAACCGTGAATTCTTTACCAGCGCCCAGGAGGAATTTCAAAGCCGCCAGGCCTGGATCGCTGTGGCAGGCATGAACCTGAGGATCATCCAGACATACAGCGGAAAGGACCTGCCGGAAGAGGTCGAATACAACTTTCACGAATCGGTTTACAAGGCCTCCGAAGATCGAGCCATGCCGCAGTTTGTATTCTTCGAAAGGGTCGACAGCGCTGACTTGCCGATGGGCTTCATCGCCCGCGGGCGTTATGCCCTGTTCAACGGATCGCTCGAGGATGCAAAGATGCATCTGGGAAATGCCGAGCGACTCAAACCTGAATTGTTCGAAGTGTTTCTCCTAAAAGCCGAAATCTACCAGAAAGAGGGAAAAATGAAGGATGCCAGGCCAATCCTGATCTCCCTTTCATCCGATCTGGGCGCGCCCATGTGGATTCGCGTCATGGCCGAAGAGCTTTTGAAAAAAGTCCCCTAGGATTATGGTGCGAATCCCTTTTGTGGCTGGAAACTGGAAAATGAACAGGACCTCTGCCGAGGCGCGCGAACTGGTCTCACAGTTGATCGGTCCGCTTCGGGAAATTTCCAGGGTGGAGAAGGTGGTTTGTCCACCATTTACAGCTCTGGCGGCTGTCGGTCCGGTTTTGGAGGGAACGGGAATCGGGCTGGGAGCACAGAACATACACTGGGAGGAGAAAGGGGCGTTCACCGGCGAGGTCTCCGCAGCCATGGTCCGTGAATTTTGCACGTATGTGATCCTCGGGCACTCGGAACGCCGCGGTTTTTTCTCTGAAACCGATGAAATGGTCAATCGGAAATTGCAAGCGGCGGAACAGCATGGGTTGATACCGATCGTATGCGTGGGCGAGACGCTGGAGGAATTTGAGTCGAATCGTACCAGCGAAGTGGTGGGAAGGCAGACGGAAAACAGCCTTCAGGGGATATCTCCCGATGATGCAAGGAAACTAATCGTGGCTTATGAACCTGTCTGGGCGATCGGCACAGGCCGGGCATCCACTGCGGTAAACGCCGCCTCTGTCATTCGAGAAGTGATTCGTCCGGCGATTTCGAAATTATATGGCAAAGAGACCGCCCAAGCTGTGCGTGTCCTTTATGGGGGGTCAGTGACTGCCTCAAATGCAGCCGAGTTCTTTTCGGTGGAAGAGATCGACGGGGGGCTGGTTGGCGGGGCAAGCCTGAAACCGGAGGAATTCGTCGCCATCGTCCGGGGAGCGGAAGGAGTCTAGATTTTATCAATCGAAACGAAGGGGGAACGCAGATTAATTAATACGGGGCATTCCGGCTTTCTTGTTAAATCCATCCCAGGCTCTCCGATTTAGCAGGGACCTGCGAATGGGCGCAACTCCCTCTACGCGCTTCAGCCATTCCGCCTCAGCCGCCAGACTCTCACTCAGGCATTGTGCCGCGTAATCGCCGCGCTGCTTGGCTGAGGATTTATTCAAATTCATTGCGCCCCGTACGAATATGCCCTCCAACTCATCTCGTTCTTCCGCGAAGGTAGCCAAGCGGGCTGAATAGTTCAGCAACACAGACCGATGCAGGCGCTCATGATTCCAAAACAGCGATTCAGGATTGAAACTGGCGCCGGGCGCGACCCCAAAGTCCGGCAAGGGAGCATCCAGCCACAGCGGCTTGAAAATTCCGGTACAGGGCGCCGAGGTGCCTGATGCAAAAATCAGGGGTCGTTCCTTGTTCAAGTAGACAACCATGGACGCGGTACTCTGGCCGACACGGATCGGTCCAAACCCTGCATGCATGCAAACATCTACACCGGTCATTCCATTCAGCGGATCGAACGCTTTTCCGGCGGTATGGTGTCGTAAGGTGTGCATCATCGATTCGGGTGTAATCTCTCCCCTTTGTTCATCCAGAATGCAATAGGTGGTTTCGCGGCGATTCCGCCCTCTGCCAAATTTAGTAAGAACAGTGTCCGAATAGTCCTTGGCGTAGTCGAATGCAGCGGCTGAATTGATGAGTTTGTTTTGGATTGCGAACTCCACCAGGTTTTGGGAGGCAAAATCCCACTCGTCCCCGATCGTCAGGCAGTTGGAGATGGAATACACATCTTTTACCTGTCGGGCAGCCCATTGTCTATCCACGGTCTCGAGCACCCAGGCGTCATTTGCGTTGGCGATGATGAAGCTGTTGTGATAATAAAGCATGCCCTCGTGAGTGCAGTTCCCGCCCTGGCCGTAGTGCTCGAGCAATTCCACGATGACGTGGAGTGCGTCGCCGGGGGTGGTGGTACGCTCGAGCGCTGCGCGCAGCATGTCCATGCCCAGCAAGGCGGGTTTTTTGTTCGCTGGGATTTTCGAAAAAACTGCTTCGTTGCCGATCACCAGGCCGTATTCGTTGACCCCCATTTCCGCTCCCCACATCCAGAACGGCTTGGATAGCAGAACTGCGTGCGTTTGACGAGCTTGCGGGATATCGATGTACGTGCACTGGACACGACTTTTGGGAGGATGGGTGGCGGCAGGGATATAGACGAGCTGCTGGCCTTCATTCGGGTGTCTGTCGGAATTCTTTCCGAAAATAGCTATTCCGCTGGCTGTGGCTAATTTGGTGGCAATTAAAGTGTCGCACATAACGGACCTCGAATGACTTAATCAAAGTATAGCATAGGGCACTCACCTGTGGACACATTCTGCAGATGGAAAAAATCATCCGCTCCATTGCTGAAGCGGATGATTCCGTTCATTTCTCTGTTGATTGTCAATAAAAGTCTTACGGCAATGGGAAATCCGGGAGTTCAGGTATTTCAAATGGAGGCATCACGAAAACGGGTGTTGCTGTGGGCAGAAGGTAGAATATGCCCGGATCAATCAATCCCGGATCCCCC
>VGNF01000279.1 GCA_016866195.1 Chloroflexota bacterium
CGGCATGCCATTTCGCAGTCCCTTCGCCTCCACCTGAAGTGCGACCAGATAGGGCGGTTTGGATTGCTGCATCGCCCACCATGTGAGCCTGCCCAACGGTCTCAAACCGCGCCTCGGCGCGATCTTCAGTCCCATCATCACCAGGGGGGTGACGATCGTGTCGGTAATCCAATTGGATCCAGAGATGTAGAAACCGGTTTCCTTCAGCGAGGGATACATCTGCGGCAGGGCTCTCAATTCCTCGAAGAACATGGAGTAGCACGTGCGTCTGCCGATCTCCTTACCGAAATCAAAAGAACGCATTTCCCACTTGTTCTTCCTTGTCCAGGCGCCGTTCTTGAACACCTGCGCTTGATAATCGATAAAGCTCTCCATCAACTCGTCGACGGCATCGGTGTATGGAATGCCGGTGAGGTTCAAATATCCCGCGGTCAAGGCGGATTCGATGAGATCCATTTTGGATGCCGCAAAGCGTACCATTGCAGCCGGCAGACCCGGGTGATAACCAGCCTCGGTCACGAAGCATAATCCGGCTTGTTGAATCTGATCCTTCGCGGAAAGAAGAGAGGCGAGCTTTTTGCTTGAATATTGAATGTCAAGATAATCGACGCGCGCCTCGAGGCAGGACCGAATGACCGTTTTCGCCGCGTGTGTTGTATGTGCTGCGACAAGGCAGAGGGTCACGCCCTTCAGGGCGTGTCTAAAATCCTCGTATTTTGTTGCGTCGACCTGTACGGGGCGGGCGCGTGAATTTCTCAGTTCCATTGCAAAGGATTGAGCCTTTTCGAAGTTCCGCCCTGCGATCAGGATATCCGCATTCGTCTGGGCCAGCAGGTGATTCGTCAGCGCCCTGCCCGTCAGGCCGGTTCCTCCCAGGATCAGGATCGTTGGCATGCTAACGGCTCGTGAAGAGGATCCGCAAATAGGCAGGGATTGCGGTGAACTTGATCCAGAAGGCCGGCACGCGCCGGCGATATTCGAGATAACTTTCTCCGAACCTTTCGATCAGCTCTCTTTCCTCGACCAGGCGGATCCAACCGGTGAAACCGAGTGGAGCAAACAAAATAAATGCCAGGGAATTCGCGTTCCCATTGAGCAGCGCCAGGCCAAAGATCACCCGCAGCACGCCGGCGTAGATGGGATGCCGCAGGATTTCATAGATCTCGGATTTCACCAGCGAACCATCGCCGGGATGATATACATGCGCAAGCATGAGATTGTCCAGGCCGAAGGTCAGGATCGCCCGCGCCCATAAGACCAATCCCGAAACCAGCAGCCAGATGCCGAGCAGCAGGAACATGGTCGTCCACCAACCGCGCGGGACGAATGGACCGTTCATATACGCGGTGTGAATCACTGCCGCGAAAAGGAATCCCAGGCCGGGGATCAAAAAATGAACTGCAGCGTTTCGATAGGCAAGCTCCCTGAATTTTTCCTGATACGTTTTGCGGCGTGAAAAGAATTGGCTGATCACCAGAAATCCGATGGTCAGGATCAGAATCTGGCTGTCGATGCTCCAGGTCGGGATGTTGTCGGAAAGAATGAAGTAGGTTGTGACGAACCCGAACCATAACAGGAACCAGCCAGCGATCCGCAGCCTGCCTGAGGGAGTCCCAAGATCGGGAAAATGGAATTGCAGAATATTCATACCCTTGAGGTTCATGTGAGCCATCTCCTTGTTCAAGTATAGTGTCCGGAGACTGATTGTCAAGTGGGAAAATCGATTGAGAGCGGCTAAAGTCGCGGGCGTTCCACTCCGCTAACCGCAGAGTTCGCCAAGAACGCAGAGAAGCCCTTTTTTCCTTCTCTGCGAACTCTCCCGAATGACACACCGTAATTGCGCTCGGTGCAAGTGTCGGGACGAGGCGCGTTCTCTGCGGTAAATGAAATCAGCCCATCCATTTAGCCACTGCCAATCGACTCACCTCCCAAGGGCATTGAGTCGATTGGGATACAATTGCATCCTTCCGGGAGGCTGAATGTATCGATTGCTGCTGCGAGCACGTTATTGGCGCATCGTCCGTTTTTTTGCGGGCGTCACCCTTAATGTGGTTTTTTGGGAGATGTTGGTTCGCCGCATCGGCCTGGATTTCCTTGCCCGCCGAACGCGCGCCGCCCGCCTGAGGAAAATTGCCGTTCGCTTCCGGGCGCTCGCCATTCGCATGGGTGGGGTGATGATCAAGGTGGGGCAATTCCTTTCAGCCCGCCTGGACGTGCTGCCTCCTGAGATTACCGAGGAATTGGCAGGCCTGCAGGACGAGGTCCCGCCTGAACCGTTTGATTCGATCCGGCGTCTGGCGGAATCAGAATTTTCCGTACCACTCGACCAGGTCTTTGAATCGTTCGATCCGGTGCCTCTCGCAGCGGCTTCGCTGGGACAGGTCCATCGGGCAAGACTGAATCCAGCGGAAGCGGCACAAGCGGGATTCGAAAAGGTGGTGGTCAAGATCCAGCGCCCGAACATCGAGACGCTGGTGGAGGTGGACCTTTCCGCCATACGCGTCGTTGGGAACTGGCTGACCTATTACCGGCCGGTCAGCGACCGGGCGGATGTGCCTGCGATCATCGAAGAATTCGCCGCCACGATTCATGAAGAGATCGATTATCTGGCAGAAGGCAGGAATGCCGGAACCTTCCATGACCATTTCAGGGAGGATTCATTTGTACACGTACCAAGGGTGGTGTGGCCGAGAACCACCGTACGCGTCCTTACCCTCGAGGATGTGTATGCCATCAAGATCACGGATTATGACTCGATCACTGCAGCGGGTATCGATCGAGCGAAGGTGGCGGAACGCCTGTTGGGGACCTACCTCAGACAAATCTTCGAGAACGGCTTTTTCCACGCGGATCCACATCCAGGGAACCTGTTCGTAACGCCAGTCGATGGAACGAACGAGGATGGATCCCCGCGCTGGAAATTGACCTTTGTGGATTTCGGGATGGTTGGCCGATTGCCAAACAACCTGGCAGAGGGATTACGCGAAGCGGTGATCTCCGTGGGTTTGCGGGATTCCGTCCGTTTGGTGCAAGCCTATCGAACTCTGGGAGTCCTGGTGCCCGGAGCAAACACCAAATTGCTGGAAGAGGCCGGGGCTCAGCTTTTCGACCGTTTTTGGGGGATGAACATGAGCGAGCTGCGCCGCATCCGCCATGACGACATGGTTCGCTTTGGCATGCAATTCCGCGAGCTGATGTACTCCATGCCATTTCAATTGCCGGAGAACCTGCTTTTGCTTGGGCGCACGATCGCGATCCTTTCCGGTATGTGCACGGGTCTTGATCCCGAATTCAACCTGTGGACTCAACTCGCCCCGTATGCAACTCGACTGGCAGGAGGAGATGAGGAAGGCTGGTTCGAGAAATGGCTGGATGAAATTGGCGGATGGCTCAGGACCCTGGCTGCCGTGCCGGGGCGCGCGGAACGTGTATTGGGTCGCATGGAACGCGGCGAATTGAACGTTCAAATACCGATGGTCAATCTTCAAATCAGCCATCTCGAACGATCGGTCAATCGTTTGACCGGAACCATACTCTTCATGGCTCTTCTGATCGCAGGAGCGATGCTTCATTCATCGGATGAAGTCCTGGGAATGGTATTGATGGGGGTTTCCGCACTTGTCCTGTTCTTCACTATGTTCCTGGTGCGCGGTCATCGCCCGTGGTGATTGAAAAAGCCCCGACAGAGTTCGGGGCTTTTTGTTCACTTGGATGCAGTTTCCATTTTTTCAAGCACAGAGTCGATCATGCTGCGGAAGGCCAACAGGACCTCCCTTTGCGCACCGCGTCGGTGCTTCATGAATCCTTCCGGGAACAGCGCTTCGATGCCGCGGCGCATTTCTTCGCGCGCATTGCGCATGTGATCGCGCGCTTCCTGCGGGATCCTGTCCTTGAATGTTGTATGTGTGGAGGTTTTTTCGGTCATGTTCTCTCCTTGCTAGATATCATTATAGCACTCTTAATCTACAGCAACCATGAACATGCCAAAGACCAGGATGACGGCGCCTGAGATGCGGTTGATCCAGGTCATAACACCCGCATTCATCTGCCGGCGAATCATTCCCACGCCGAGGCTGAGCGCAAGCCACCATGCCGCGGATCCTGAGAACACACCTGCGACGAGAAACATTGGGGATGTATGACTGCCCTCAGGCAGGGCACCGGCAAAAATTGCCATGAATGAAAGGATGGTCATTGGATTGGTCAGCGTGAGGATCAGTGTTGAGAAATAAGCGCTCAGCATACCCCCGGTCTTGACCTCTGGAGCATTGCCAGCCGGCTTTGAGAAAATCGTTCGAATCCCGAGGGAAACCAGAAAAATCCCTCCGAACAATCTTAGCCAACCTGCCTGGCCGGTTAACAGGTCCATGATGGCCGTCAATCCAAAGGCGGCTATCGCCCCATAGAACATGTCCGCTGTGGCTGCGCCTAGGCCGGAAAGGGG
>VGNF01000280.1 GCA_016866195.1 Chloroflexota bacterium
ATCCTGATTGCTGAATACTGCCTTCTGGCATTCTGTTTTCTGATGAAGCCTGATCACCAGAATTTCATATTCAGTAATAAAGCCCCTCCCGCCGAAGGCGGGTCGCGAAAAATTCTTAGAATTCCATTGACGTCTGGTTCGGCTTGTAATACCATTTGATCACCTGCATTTGATGTGCAGGGGATTATCGAAAAGATAATCACCTTAAATCACCGCCATATATGGGAAAGAGCCTGAGTTATTGAAGTTCAACCCCACATTTGCTACTGGTTTTTCAGGCGCAAAGTGCGGGTAACTCATAAGCCCTTGGTCGTGAGTTCAAATCTCACCCTCGGCACCTCAATTGAAGATACCCGCCCTCCCTGGCGGGTTTTCCATTTCAATTCCTCACCCTCAGTATGGGGGCTTCCCCCATGCTGGGGGATCGGTTTCTGCACGACCAATCTAAACGATGGAGATTCCCTTAGCGGGCTGAGACAACGCGCCGTGGAACAGTGTGAAAAATTCCTGCTCTATCGCGAAAACGAGGAGACGCTTGTCGTGAGCTTTGTCGAAGGGCTGGCGGCGGTATTATCGCCCTGCTCTTGATTATCGAACACGGAACTGTACGAAATGAAAGACCTGACCACCATTTGCATAAAGACTTCCGAAGTCTATGAGAAGCACGCCCGATATGAAGTGGAGGTGGCGAAGACCTCGGAGGTCTGTCAGTGCGGGGGAGGATGCCCCCTTCGGGGATGATACCCGAGGCGGGGTCGTAGGCTTACCCTGTTGCAAGCATGTCATTGCGAGATCCCGAAAGGGTCGTGGCAATCTCGGCGTACACGCAAGAATGAGATTGCCACGCTCGCTATCGCTCGCTCGCAATGGCACCGTCAAATTTAATCTTTCATTGCAAAAGAGCAAACAGGATCTGTGAGGCTAAATTCAGCTTTCAACAAAAACGAAAGATTACCGACATCAATCCTCCTCCGTCTGTGAGATGTTCTCCAGCATCCAATCCATCAGGACCAGCCAGTACAATAGCCTGTCTTGATATATTATACTACGATAATATGTCGTAGGCATATTATCGTAGTATAATATATTTCATGAGCAAGACTGCAAATTATGCCCAATTCCATGGCCTTCGTCTGCTGGAAACCGCCCTCCGGCAGTTCGGACCCATCTTTACCATTGATCAACTGGAAGGCCTGACCGATCCAGCATCTCCCCGCTCCCGGCTGCGCTGGACTGTAAGTGCCTTGATCCAGTCCGGCCGGCTGGAGCAGCTCAAGCGCGGCGTGTACGCGCTCAAAGATCCGCCGCCCGGCATGGAGATCCACCCCTATGCGATTGCGGCCATGCTGGTTGAACCATCCGCGATCAGCCACTGGTCCGCTCTTACCCAGCATGGCTTCACCACCCAGATGCCGCGCATGGTGCAAATCTCCACACCCGTAAAGGTCACAACCCCGGAAATGCGCCAGGGCAAGGCATACCGGCCGCGCGGACGGACGGTCTGGAAGGCGGCCAACATCGAAGTGGAGATCATCAATATCCGGCCGCGGGCGTTCTTCGGTCAGCAGGAGATCTGGGTCGATAGCTGGAACCAGGTGGCCATCACCGATCCCGAGCGGACGGCCCTCGATCTGGTCGCCCGACCGGAAGTGTTCGGCGGCCTGCCGGCAGCGTTGGACATCCTGGAAGAGATCCTGCCAAGGTTGGTCCCACAGAAGTTGGTCGGCTACGGCGTCGATTATCAGGTCGGAGCGGTCATCAAGCGGCTGGGCTGGTGCCTGGAAAAATTGGGGATTGAGCATAGCCTGCTCACCCCCTTGCAGCAGGCACCGGTGCATAATAAGACCCTTCTCGATCCGCGAGCGCCGGCATCGGCTATTTTGAACGACCGCTGGCAGATCATCGAAAACCTAAGGAGAAAGTGATATGCCCAATGTCAGCCAGATGTTGAATTCCCTCGCCAGGGAGCAGGGTGTGGACCTGGCGATCGTTCAGCAGGATTACGCCATCAGCTACCTGTTGGTTGCGATCGCCCAGACAGCCGGCCTGGGAGAGAAGATCGTTCTGAAAGGTGGAACGGCGCTCAAGAAGTTGTATTACCCCAACTATCGCTTTTCTGAAGACTTGGATTATTCGACTCTGAAGTTGGGAGCCCTCCCTAAAAGAGACGAGCTTCTTCAAACTGCCGTAACTCGTATGGCCGGCCTGCTGCAGGAGAGGGGACCATTCGATGTCCAGGTCGAACCGCTGATCTTACGTCAGCCCCATCCGGGGCAGCAGATAGCATACACGGTCAGGGTGCGTTTCCCGGACCAGCGCCAGGCCTTATGTCGGCTGAAGGTCGAGATCACCGTGGATGAGCCTGTATTCCTGGAAGTCAGGGAACATCCCATCCTGCATAACTTTGAGGAAACCATCGAAACGGGCGTTCTAGGATATGCGCTGGAGGAGATCGTCGCTGAAAAACTGCGCGCCTTGCTGCAGAGCCGGCAGAAACTGGCGAAGCGTGGCTGGGGTGCCAGCCGCGTCTGTCGTGATTATTATGATCTTTGGTATATTCTGGGTCGGGAAAAGCTGACCGGCATTCCGGAACTGTTTGCGGGAAAGTGCCGGGTCAGAAAAGTAGCGTTCCACTCATCCGAAGAACTGATCAGCCCAAGTTTGATCGAGACTGCGCGTCGCGAGTGGGATCAGCAACTGAGCCCCTTTCTGGCAACAGCCCTGAAGATGGACAAAGTAATCGCCGAAGTTCAAACCAGGATCCAGGATCTGTTCTAGTAGATGAACGCCGTCAATTTCTCGAACTGAATCCGGTAGTTCGCGTATTAGGCACAAAGACTTCCGAAGTCTACGCGAAGCACGCCCGATATGAAGTGGAGGTGGCGAAGACCTCGGAGGTCTGTCAGTGCGGGGGAGGATTAGCATCCCCTTTGGGGACTCGGCGTTTGAGCCTCGCGAGGCGGGGAGTTTTGGGTAATTGCCCCCTCCCGTCCTCCCCCAAATGCCGAAGGGCACGGAATTTTTGGATCCGCTATCCGGCCAAAAGGGACCAAGGGATGGCTACGATCTTATCGTCCAATCGTTTGATCTCCTTTCCACCGTAGGCTATTAGACCAGCGGATGTCCTGGGAATCTTTTCCAGGAATAATCTAATCCCTGCCGTATCGCGGTAGCCAAGGTTGTCAGTACGTTTCACCTCCACCGCGAGCAGGCGTCTGCCATGTTCCAGGACAAAGTCAACCTCGGTCCCTTCCAGGGTGCGCCAAAAATGCAGGCGGGCGGAGGGGGTCATCAAACGCGCCAGGATTCTCAAGTGATGATACAGGAACGTCTCGAAGTAGGAGCCATATTCGCGCGCCTTGCGAAGGTCGTCCAATTCGAAATAGCCGGAAAGAAAGACCGCCAGTGCCGGATCATTGAAAAAGGCCTTGGGGGATTTCAGCAAACGGGTCGTGCGGCTGGCTGTAAACGCCGGCAATCGATCAAACAGATGCGTGGTTTCCAACAGGTTCAGGTATCGATGAGTTGTAGGCTGGGACAATCCAGCATCGCGGGAAATCTCAGACTGATTGATCAACTGTGCGGAACGTAAAGCGGACAGTTCCATCACCCTTCGAAAATCCAACAAGGCGTCGATTTGAGCCACCTGCCGCAAATCACGCTCCAGGTAAGTGGTTACATATCCCTCCCACCATCTGATCCACGCCGCGGGCGAATCCAGGTTAAGCAGCGGCGGCATGAATCCACGCAGGATCAACTCTGACGGATCGGGAGGATCCTCTCCCAAGGAACTTTCTTCAGGGAATTCGCCGTTCAGGAGCTGCACCAACAATTCTGACTTGGATCGGTTGTGCATTTCCCCAATTGACATCGGATCAAGCACAAAATAAATTGCGCGTCCAGCCAGACTCTCACTAACCTGCTTCATCAATAATAGATTTGCGGAACCGGACAATACGAATTGATATTTGCCCGGGTTTCGATCCACGGTCTTTTTGACCGCAAGCAGGATTTCCGGCGCTTTTTGAACCTCGTCCAAAACCACCCGATAGGTTCCCGCCCATAGGGATTCTGGATTCGAATGCGCCTGTTCCAACACGTCAAAATCATCCAGTGTGTGAAACCTCCAATTCCGAAACGGCTTGGCATTGAGAAGTAGAGTGCTTTTGCCGACCTGTCTGGCACCTGTCAGAACAATTACAGGATGGTCTTTAATTGCGCTTTGCAGGAGGGAGGTAATCCATCGTTCCCGATACATACCTTGTTTTGAACTATTATTCATGCCGTGAATAATAATTCAAAAGGGGAAAACCGGCAAGTTGCAGAACAACATGAAGGATTCCCACGAGGTCAGGGTTTAGGAAAAAGAAAATTTAGAATATACCAA
>VGNF01000281.1 GCA_016866195.1 Chloroflexota bacterium
TTTTGCGAGGCCCCCGTCCCGATGTATGCACCGGCCGCGAACAATTCCTCGCCGATCAGCGCATCCTGCGAACTGGCAAACAGCACCGATTGTCCGATCAGGTCGTTGCTGGCGCCGATCACCACCACGTTTTCGCGATCGGAGGCATCCGCCAGCAGGGAGGCCTCCGGACCGAAGTTCCCCAGCATGATGTTGGCGGATACGTTCTCATTCGCCGTGATATGCATGGCACCGGCCGCATACCCAAAGGGACTCAATCCGGTGACCCGGCCCGTGGTATTCGTGTACAACTCCCCCACACCCGAGGCTTGAAATCCGGCTTGAATTGTGTCCTGCGTCAGCAGCCCCAAGGCCGGGTCCCCGGCGGAGGCAACTGCAGGCCGGTCGCTGACCGAGGTCTTTTCCGCAATGCCGCGCAGGATCGCCAGTGCCGCCAGGGCGGATCCTCCGAGCGAGCCCAGCAGCCCACCGTGTCCGAGTGAGATGTGCAAACGGGTGCCATCCTCCACGCTTAAACCGATCGCCCGGGACAGCCGGGTAAGCGCGGGGATCTCGCGCAACCGCGCCGGAGCGCGGCGCTTCCAAAAGGTGATCGCCAGCAGCAGGGACGCGCAGACAATGATAATGAACAGCTCGATGGCGGACCCGTACATGATCATTCCCCGCTGTGGATCAGAAAGGAGGCAAAGGCGCGTGCTTCGGGTTCCTCTTCCAGGGTAAGGGCCAGCGCGGTGATTTGTTCGCTGTCAAAGAAACTTCGCCCAAAATAAAGCGCCTGCGCTCCGAGCAGGGCCAGTGGGCTTCCTGCTTCGAGGAACGAGGCGGCGATTTCATTTAATTGATATCGGCGCAAGGTCTCTGCCCAGCGCGGCCAGTATTCGCGCGGAGACTTCATATGAAAACGAGTATAGCATAATTTTAAGGTTGCCCGCTGCGCCCTGCCACGCCCAGGGTTGCAGGTGAATTGCAATTCAATCTATGGGCTGATTTTCGTCCCCGCCGCAAGGATGGCATCCTTGGGAATCACCACGACGCCGTCGCGAACATACCAATTGTCATCGCCCTGGGCATCCCGGTCAGTATCTTGTGGGAAGGGGCGGATGGTCACGTTCGCGCCGATGCGGGCGTTCTTGTCCAGGATGGCTCCCTCGATATGGCAGTTGGCGCCGATCCCGATCGGGATGTCGGAGCCCTTGTAGGCGCGATCGTAATAATCCGAGCCCATCACAATGCTGTCCCGGATCACGCACCCAGCCGAGATCTGACTGCGAATCCCGATGATCGAATGGGTGATCTCGGATTTAAGCACGCGGCACCCCTCGGCGATCATCACATCCTGCAATTTGCTGTCATCCACGATCGAGGCCGGCAGGTAGCGCGTGTCCGTATAGATGGGAAGATGTTCATCGTAGAAGTTGAAGGGCGGGTCCGGAGTGGTCAGCGCCAGGTTGGTCTCATAGAATGAGCGAATCGTCCCGATATCCTGCCAGTATCCGTCGAAGTCGAAACCGATCACCTCATGGGTTTTGATGGCTTGCGGGAGGATGTCGCTTCCGAAATCATCGTAATCCGGGTAGTTGTTCAGAAAACCGATCAGCACCTCGGTGTTGAACAGGTAGATTCCCATCGAGCCGAGGAACGGGCGTGCCGCATCGTCGCGACTGACGAACGCCTGCTGTACCTGGGGATCCTTTGGTTTTTCGACAAAGGAGGAAATGTGCCCATCCGCTTCGCGTTTGAGGATGCCAAAGCGTGAGGCTTCCTCGCGTGCCACCGGCTGGACCGCCACGGTGATATCCGCGCCCTTCTCCCAATGGCAGGCGGCCATGGCCTTGTAATCCATACGGTAGAGATGATCGCCGGCCAGGATCAGGACATATTTCGCGCCGCTGGAGAGGATCTCCAGCGTTTGTTTGCGGACGGCATCGGCCGTGCCCTGATACCAGTCTGCGCTCTCCATGGTTTGCTCGGCGGCCCAGATCTGCACCCAGCCCTTGTGAAAGCGGTCAAAGTTGTACGCCTGGGTGATATGCCGGTGCAGGGACACGGAGTTGAATTGCGTCAGCACGGCGATGCGGTAGATCTCGGAGTTGATGCAGTTGCTGATGGGAATGTCGATCAGGCGGTACTTTCCTGCGATCGGGACCGCCGGCTTGGAGCGCATTTGCGTCAGGGGATACAACCGCGCACCGCGCCCTCCCCCAAGGACGACTGCCAGGATTTCGTTCAATGAGGGCATGAAGCCTCCTGGGTCTTGCACGGATCGGAATGACCGGAATTACTTCCTCGGGCCCAGCGACTTGCGCACCTGAAGGGAGATGTACACAAAGGGATAGGCCAGCAGGATCATCAGGTCTATGACGGCAAAGAGCAGATAGAGTTTCATCGTGCTTCTCCAAAAAGCATGGATCGGGCTGCAGTTTGGCTTAATCTACGCTTTTGCGGCGCCACGCATTGCTTTTCATCTTTATTCTAAAGGTTGGAAAAACCAATGTCAACCGGGAAACCGGAAATCTAATAAAACTCAAACATCCTCCACGCTGGAGGATGTCGGCCAGGGGAAAATACCCCTGGGGCATGAAATGCCCGTAAGGTATAATACCGCTTCGGAAAAAATGTGTGCCGAAGGAGGGAATCGAACCCTCATTCCCGGAGGGAACACGATTTTGAGTCGTGCGCGTCTGCCTGTTCCGCCACTTCGGCCGATGTGCGGCAATAAGTATAACAAATCCCCGATGGTAAGGTCAAGATGAAGCTCGGAATCATAGGACTGCCTCAGGCCGGAAAGACCACCCTGTTCAACGCGCTGACGCGCGGCCATGCCCCCACGGCCGCCTCCGCCGGCCGCATCGAGGTGCATACCGCCATGGTGGACGTTCCCGACCCGCGCGTGGACCAGCTTTCCGCGATGTTCAAACCCCGCAAGACGATTTACGCCAAAGTGACCTATGCGGACATCGCCGGACTCGAGACCGGCTCGGCCAGGAGCGGAATCTCCGGCCAGCTGCTGAACCAACTGACCCAGATGGACGCCCTGATCCTGGTCGTGCGCTGCTTCGCGGACGACAGCGTGATGCACCCAAGCGGCAGGGTGGATGCGGCGCGCGATGTGGATACGATGCTGAGCGAACTGCTGCTCAACGATCTGATCGCGGTGGAGCGCAAACTCGAGCGCCTGGTGGATGAACGGAAAAAGGGCGGCACGGACAGGACCATCAACGCGCGCCAGACGGAGCTGTTCGAGAAACTTCACAAGACGCTGTCGGATAACAAGCCTCTGCGCGGGATGCACTTTACGCACGACGAGGAGAAGGAGCTTTCCAGCTACGGCCTGCTGACGCGCAAACCCATCCTGACCATGTTCAATATCGGCGAGGGGCAGCCTGCACCCCAGGTCGCACTTGATCATCCCTCCGTGGCGCTGATGGGCAAGCTCGAGATGGAGATCGCCCAGCTCAATCCGCAGGATGCCTCCGACTTCATGAAGGAATATGGCATTCAGGAACTCGGCCTGAACCGCATGATCAAGCTGTCCTACGATCTGCTGCAGGTGCAAACCTTCTTCACGGTCGGCGAGGACGAAGTGCGCGCCTGGACCACGCGCCGCGGCGCCACCGCGCAGGAATCCGCCGGCGAGGTCCACACCGACCTGCAGCGCGGTTTTGTGCGCGCCGAGGTGGTCCACTATGACGACCTGGTCAGCCTGGGCGGCATGAACGAAGCGAAGGCCAAGGGTAAGCTGCGCCTCGAAGGCAAGGAATATCCCGTGAAGGACGGGGATATCGTGCACATCCGATCGAGTTTATAATCCTGAAGCGACTGTCACGTGCAAGGTGACAGTCACCTTGTTACGGAGACCCGATGACTCACAAACCATCCAAATGGAGCCTGGCTCCGCTGTATCCCGGCTATGACAGCCCGGAATTGCAGAACGCGTTCGACCAGATCGAGGAACAGGTCAGTTCCTTCGAAGGGGTACGGAACAAGCTGAACCCGGACCTGCCAGCCGATCAATTCATGGAGATCCTGCGCGCCAGCGAGGAAACCGCCCGCGCGGCAAACCGCCTGTATTCGTTCGCCGGCCTGTCCTTCGCAGCCGACACGCAGGACCAGGCCGCGCAATCCCTGCAGGCGCGCGTGCTGCAGTTCCTGGCGGAGGTCGAGAACCGCACCCTGTTCCTCAGCCTGTGGTGGAAGGAACTGGACCAGGCCAACGCGGACCGCCTGATGGATGCCAGCGGGGATTACCGCTATTACCTGGAAGCCATGCGGCTCTTCAAACCGCACACGCTCAGCGAGGCGGAGGAGAAGATCATCAACCTCAAGAACGTGACCGGCTCGAACGCGCTGATCAATTTATACGACTCGATCACCCC
>VGNF01000282.1 GCA_016866195.1 Chloroflexota bacterium
TTTTCTGGTGATCCGCAAGGGTAAAATCAAACCCGAAAAACATGACCGCCTGAGGCTGAGGCTTTCCGGCGGGCGGGTGCTGGCGTTCAACGATACGAGAAAGTTCGGCCGGGTCTGGCTCGTGCAGGATTCGCAGGCCGTATTGGGAGAACTCGGTCCGGAGCCGCTGGGAGGTGAGTTCACTGCCCAGTGGTTGTACAGGAATCTGCGGAATCGCAAGCGCCGACTGAAGCCGCTCCTGCTCGATCAGACCTTCATTGCCGGCATCGGAAACATCTACGCGGACGAGTGCCTGCACATGGCAAAGCTGCATCCCCTGGCGCTCTCGAATTCGGTCCGCTTGAGGCAGGCGGAGGCGCTGCATTTGGCCATTCGCAGGGTTTTGCGGGATGGCATACGCCGCAACGGCGCCAGCATCGACTGGGTCTATCGCGGCGGTCAGTATCAAAACCATTTTCGGGTGTACGACCGGGCTGGCCAGCCATGTCCCGAATGTGGAACGCTGGTCAAACGGCTGGTTGTGGGACAACGCGGCACGCACATCTGCCCGAAATGTCAGAAGTTGAGGTAAAACATATCCATTGTGTACATCCTGATCGCAGTGCTTGCCGGTTGGGCAATCGGATTCTTCGATTCCAACATGCGTACGTCGAAGAAGATCAAGGCGGCGGAGGCGAAAGCCGCGCTGGCAGTGCGCGAGGCGGAAGAAAGGCTTGCGGCCGCAACCTCCGGCGCGAAACTCGAGTCTTCTGCCGCGCCCGGGGTGCTGGTTTTGAGGAATGCTGCCGGCATCCCGTCTTTGGAAATGGACGGAAAGTCAAAAGACATCCGCGCCATGTCGGGGGAGCAGAAGAAGCGTTTGTCCGATCTGCTCGCGTATATTCGCTCCTGGGCCGAGGGCGCCGCGGCGGTTCCAACCCCTCCTGCAGCGATCAGCCCTGAGCCGGCGGTGTCTCCTTTTCATCCACCCGCCTCTGCCGCGGGTGTGGATTCGAAGCCGCCGCTGTCTCCCGCAATGCCGGCGATGACCGAAAGCCCCGAACCTGCGAGTGTGATCTCCCAGATCGATGCTGTCCTGCAAAAGTACCTGGTGAACTCTCCGCTGGCCGGCAAGGGGATTCGCCTGGTAGAGAGAACATCCAGCGGTGGGATTCAGGTATGTATTGGATCGGAAAAGTACCCCACTTTGGCAGATGTCCCGGATCCGTTGATCAAGGCTGCGATCCGCGCGGCAATCACGGAATGGGAGCAAAAACACGCCCCGATTTCTCAAACCTCATCCCCGCCTCTCTCGCCGGGATTGCAGGGAAGCCAATTGACCGCCTCCAAACCGCCGCCCCCTGCCAGGCTTGAAAGTGAAAAGGAGTTCAGATCCCTGAGCATCGTGTCACAGATCGATAAGATGCTGCAGGCTCGCCTGGAGAACACTCCTCATGCCGAGACGGGGATTCGCCTGGTGGAAAGAACCGCCCTCGGAGGGGTGGAAGTGTATGTAGGCGACCGGAAATATCCATCCCTCGACGATGTCCCCGATCCGCAGATCAAATCCATCATCCGTGCCACCATCGCAGAATGGGAGGAAAAATACACGCCGGGCTAATGAGGTGGAGCGTGATACCGCGTTGTGCGTATACCGGAAGGTGAGTGGAGAATGACGAGTAACCGTTCTGCAGGATCACATCGCTGCCATGGCAGGCGGGGTAAAATAGGGCACATCGCAGCAGGCCGGTGAGAATTACCCCTGCTGCTCCCGCTGCCTGCACGTGAGGTGCGCATGACCATAGTCTATATCCTTGCTGCTCTGATCGTCGGTTGGGTGATCGGATTCCTCGATTCGAACCTGCGAACCTCCAAGAAGATCGAAGCTGCCGAGGCAAAAGCCGACCTGGCGATCAGCGAGGCCGAACAAAAGGTCGCCGAAGCCCGGGCAAAATTCGATGCCCCGAAGCAGGCCGGGCCGTCGGCAGCCGCCGGTGACCCGGGGTTGCTGCGGCTGAGGAATGTCGAAGGCATACATCAGCTCGAGGTGAATGGCGAATCGCTGGATGTAATGGCAGTTTCGGCAGATCAGCGAAAGCGGTTGATCGAATTGCTGACGATCATCCGCCCATGGCTGGAGGCGGGCAGCCCTTCGGCACCGGCGCCCAAGCCCGCCGAAGAGGTTCGTGCGGGTTCCACACCCGCATTCGTTCAAAGGTCAGCTGCTGCCGCTTTGACCGCCGCTTCCGCGGCGGCTGCGGTCGAACCGAGAGATCTTCAGTCCATGAGCATCGTGGCGCAGATCGATGCCATCCTTCAGAAATACCTGGTGGGTACTCCTCTGATGGAAAAAGCCATCCGCCTTGTCGAGGGCAGCCTCGGCGGTGTGGAGGTGTATGTCGGGCCGGAGAAATTCTCGAGTGTCGATGAAGTCCCGGACGTGAAGATCCGCGCGGCCATTCGCGCAGCGGTGTCGGAGTGGGAGACGAAGCTCACGCCTCGCGAGTGATCTCGAAAATTGCCGACGACGATCAGCTTTCGCGCTGATACCTCGCTGTCAGCACAGGGCAGCTCACCGTCTCCATCACCTCGGCGGTGACATTGGGCGAGGCCAGCTGGCGTAATGCCCTCGTGCTGTAAGGCGATCCCATGCACAGCAGGTCGTAATTCCCCTCTTTCACCTCGGTCAGAATCTCCTCCACCACATTTCCCTTGCGCGCCTTGGTCTGCGCGATCAATCCATCCGCCCTGGCCAGCTCCAGCGCCTGGCGCAGGCTGCGTCCTATCGGCGTATCCGTCTCCGGTAGAGACTGCCAGTGATCGCGCACCGCGCGCGCGGTGGGATAATCCAGGTCCACCGGCGGGATGATGTGCAGCAGGGTGATTTCGGCACGGCTCTTCATTGCCATGCGCATCGCCAGATGCTCGGCGGTGATCTCATAGCCGAGCCCTCCGACACAGATCAGTGCCTTACTCAATGGCAGCCGCGGGGCAGGTACGTACAAGATCGGAGTGTCGATCTGCTCCAACAAATGCAGGATCGAACGCCGTACGATCAACCGCTTGAGTTGCGAGCGTCCGAGCGGACCGATAACCGTGATGTAGTTGCCTTGCCGGACTTTGGCGGGGATGATATGCTCGGCGTCTCCATTCTGGACCTCGAGGCTGTACTCTGCGCCCTGCTCCTGGAACAGCCCCACGGCCCGGGCGAACAAATCCTCGAGCGGATGATGATCGTCGATGGCGGCAGGATTCGGTTTCTCGTTGATTCCCAGAAGCGTGATGCCTGCCTCAAGAGCGGTGGCCAGCCATGCCCCATATTCGATGGAAGGCCAGGTTCCCTTAAAACCGTTCGTTGCGATCAACAGGTTGGTGTTCATGTTCAATTCCATTTATCGAAACAGGATTACTCCCAGAACCCCGGCACCCATCAACACCAGGGGGGATGGGAGGTTGAGCCACAAAGCGACTGCACTCAGGACGGCGATAAGCATTGTGCGCCGGCCGATCTCCCTTGATTGTCCAACTTGGAAGAGGTCCCAGGCAACGATCAGGATCAACGCGGCTACTGCCGGGCTCATGCCGGCCACGAAACCCTTGAGCCAGTCCTCGTGCTGGACGTGCTGCAGGATCGCCGCGACAGCCAGCATCATCACCGTGGGCGGCAGGACTGCTCCAAGCAGGGCAGTAAGCACTCCAGGCACTCCTCCGGCCGCGAACCCAACGAACATGGCAAGCTTAAGCGCCTCGCTCCCCGGCAGCACGTTGGAAAAGCCAACCGCCTCCACAAATTGTTCCTCCGTCATCACCCGGCCAACCGCCTCCTTATAGAGCAGGCCCACCGAGGCCGGCCCAGAAGGAGAGAGCAGATTCACCTTGAGGAACATCCACAACAGCTGGAGCCAGACCACGAACTTGCGATCGTTCATAAGGTGGAATAGATCACGCCAATGATGCCTGCAATGACCACCACCACGCGCTCGGGCAGTTTGAGCCACATGGCAATGAAACTTGCAATTCCAAGCAGCCAGCCAAACCAGCCTGCATCCCCGCCTTTTTGGAAGATCTTCCAGGCGGTGAAAAGCATCAGCACTGAAACGGCCGGTGCCAGTCCTTCGACGAAACTGGCCAGCCAGGCTTCGCGCCGCAGACGGTGCAGGATCATGGTCACCAGAAGGATAATCACGGTGGGCGGAAGGATCGAGGCCAGTAGCGCCACCAAGCCGCCGGAAATCCCGCCTGCGGCGTAGCCGATGTACATGGCCAGCTGCAGGGCGTCGCTTCCGGGCAGGACGGAGGAGAATCCCACAGCCTGGACGAACTGCTGCTCGGTGACGAACCTCCCCACGGCCTGGTGGTATAACAATCCCACCGAGGCCGGCCCGGAAAA
>VGNF01000283.1 GCA_016866195.1 Chloroflexota bacterium
AAAAGAAACTCCCCTCCGCCCACCCAGCGGTTTATCAGGCGCCGGTTCTGGATGGCTGACAAAAAGAAAGAAAAAACATGAAATCCACAAACAATACTATTCAGATAGATAAGAGAAAATTCCGGATGGCTGAGAGCACTTGGTTGAGAAAGGGTTGGCAACTCACGCAGGTATTTGGCTTTTTCTCAGCGCTGGGCCTGTTATGGGTTCTGGTCAGTTCAACTTCTGTACAGGCATTTATTTACAACGCAGTAATCCCGGAAAAGAGTACGTTTTCTATCGTCGCAGTCGATCCCTTAACTGGTGAGGTTGGCATCGCCGGAGCGTCTCCTGTGTCCCTATATCGGCAGCGGGTATGACAGCTCTAGTGCCAGGACAAGGAGCCTCAGCAACACAAGCCGCAGCACTGGATCCAAAACAACGAATGCAAATATTCAATATGCTCCAGCAAGGAGCTATAGCAACTGAGATTATCGATTTTGTGAGCAACGAGTCATACGATGCAGACAATGGTATTCGTCAGTATGGCGTGGTGACCTTTAATGGGGGAAAGGTTCATGTGGCAGGCTTCACCGGAAATCAGACTGAAGTATGGTCTGGCGATCAGCAGAACATCGCCATGGCAGTGAGCGCGCAGGGCAATACCCTTGAGGGTCCGAAAGTTGTTTCGGATGCCCTGGCTGCTTTTGCAACAACCGACATCGGCCCCGTTGCCCCCGCATCCGCCGCTGGCGGCGATCGTCGCTGCAATGGCAATGGTATTCAGCAAACCGCCCAGGCAGCTTTTATCGCCGTTTCCAGGGCTGACCAACCGCCTTTTGCTGCCACCATGGGCCGCGATCCCTCGCACAATGACCCTGACACTCCGTGGCTGTTCATCTCCGTCATTGAGGGCAGAGGCGGCTCCAACCCCCTGCTCGAACTGCGCAAACAATATGATGCCTGGCGTTCTGAGAACCTGCCAGTCTGCAATGAGTGCGATCTGGCTCCAATTCCGGTTCCACGAGGTGGAATTCCGCGCCCACTGTCCAGGATTGCTCTTGGGTTGGTCAGCCGACTGGGATTAGGTGCTACAGCAGGAACGGTCTGCTTGACAAGTGTCTTGATGGTAGCTGTGGTGATTATCATTTTCCGCCGCCGGATGCTCAAGCGAACTCATCAGGATCTCCCTCGCAATGGGAATGATGGATCAAAAAATAAACGAGCTACTCAGTAGCCTGTCAAAAACAGGCGATTGGAAAATCGTTTTCTAATTCAATAGTGAAAGAAAGAGTATCAATGTAAGAAATACATCTTTCGTGGAGAGCAAAGCCCCTCCAGGGTATGCCCCAAATGCAAAACTCGTTTTCAAACCTTTCGTAGGAATGTAAAAATGAATGAGGAACAAAGATAGTTGTAAATGGAGTTCTACCATGAAACAAAAAACGTTTTTCGTACTGATGATTTCAATCATTATCGCCCTTCCACTTTTGACCTACGCGCTGTTTGGCCCTCCCAGGCTGGTGGTGAAGCCGGAGGCAGCTTCCAACCTAAACAAACTGCTGGCCCAATGGACCCGCGATGGCACATTCACCGGCTCGGTCTTGATCGCGCAAGACGGGGTGGTTTTTCTCAGTGAAGGATATGGGCTCGCGAATCGCGAGCGGGGTATCCCCAATACACCCGGGACGCGCTTTCACCTGTGTTCCTTATCCAAGCAGTTCACGGCCATGGCGATCCTGATCCTGCAATCGCAAGGGAAGTTGAATGTACAGGACCCCATCTGCGACTATATCACCAATTGCACTGCAGCTTGGAAGGACATCACCATCCACCAGCTGCTGACCCATACCGCGGGGCTGTCTCCCGAGCTGTACGACATTGTGGTCGACGCTGCAAGTGACCCGGAGGCACCGCCTGACCCTGCCTACTACATTAAGATCGCCGGGGAGGTTCCGCTTGAGACTCGCCCGGGCGAGCAGTACGCCTACAACAACCACGGGGGGCCAATCCTATGCAGGCTTCCTCCTGGAGAACATCTTCACACCGCTGAATATGCGCGACTCAGGATACGAAGACAATTCGAGTGGAAGAGCAGTGGGTTATACCGATCACTACGCCACGACCGGGGTGGAGGAGTGGCCGCAATGGCCCATCTCCAATGGCGAAGGTTGGCTGTACTCTACCACCGGAGATATGCTCCTCTTGGACCAGGCTCTTTATACCGATCAGCTCATGCCCCAGGCTGAGTTGCAGCCGATGTTCGAGCGTTATATTCCTATGACCGAATACCCGCCATTCGGCTACGGCTATGGCTGGTTGGTGACCAGGCTCCTGGGGCAGCCCTTGGTTGGCGGCGCGGGGTGGGCCGGGGCTGCAGGCTTTGCCACGTTTTACCTCCGCTATCCGGCTGATGGAATGACGCTGATCGTGTTGATGAACCAGGGAGACATTGACCATATGTCTGTGCTGTTGGCGATTATCGGCGCCCTGTTCCTCAGCGACCTGATCTTCCTTTTCAGTACGCTGGCATTCAATCTCCTGCTCGTCCTTCTCTTTGTTGCCCAAAAGAACGGGTTGACCACAGCCGTCAGAGGCATCGGCATACTGTGGCTGCTCATGGCGATCCCGCTCTCGATCGTCTTCATCCGCTACCTGTCCGAGGGAAGAGGTCCAGCGTTCCTGGTTCCACTAGCCCTGGTTCTTCTTTACATGCTGGTGGAGTTCCTCCTAGACTTTGTCTTCAAGGTGGAGTTCAGGCGTAACTGGAAAACGCACATCCCATACATCGTGCTTGAATACTTCGCCTTGTTCAGCCTGATCAGGATAGCCTTCAACATCCACCGAACATATGGATATGCCGTCTCCATCACTTTCTGGTTCCTCCTGGCGGCTTTGATATACCTGTTCTGGGACAAAATAAGGATTCGGAAACGAAAGGAGCCTTTTTAGAGAAAAATGAAACGTCAAATTATCAACTCTATTGCATCTGTTTATCCTGCTGGCGTTCGGAGATTATCGCACCGGCATATCTGCCGCGATCATTACGAACGGGAATAGAAGCATGACCGATTATCTGAAACGCTTTGTTCCCCTCGCGCATGGACTACGAAATGCTTGCAGGAGGTGAATTGATGGTCGCTGGCAACGATAGAGAGGGAAAAATGAATACCAGAATCCAGATGATCTCGTTTGTAATCGTGTTGCTGGCATCCTGCTCGGCACTTCAAACCCAACCTACCATTGAATACGTTTCGACGGAACCTGCTCAAGCGAACATGCCCAATCCCGCCTCCGCCTTTTGCGAACAACAAGGCAACCGGCTGGAGATCCGCACTGCCGCGGACGGAAGTCAATCCGGCGTGTGCATCCTCCCCGATGGCGGTGAATGTGACGAATGGGCATATTTTCGCGGGGAGTGTGGACCAGCCTCACCCACCGCATCGCCTGCATCGGACTCCAGTTTATTCCTGACCCAATACATATTTCCCACATCCATTGACCCGGCGAAACGTTACATGTTTTACCTGCATGGCAGGATCATCGAAGACCAGGGAATTCCGGCAGTCAGCCCAGAGTATGGGACATATGAGTATGAAGCGATTTTGGAGAAACTCGCCAGGTACGGTTTCACCGTTATCAGCGAGCAGAGAAGCAAAGACTCAAATAGTGGGAAATATGCCGAGAGAGTTGTCGGGCAGGTCAAAGAATTGCTGAACGGAGGCGTCCCCGCCCAAAACATCACTGTGGTTGGCGCTTCCAAGGGCGCGAGCATTGCCATCCTGGTTTCCAATTTTCTCGAAAACAAAACGATCAACTTTGTCCTCCTGGGATCATGTCATGCGGACATCGTGACAGAATTCAAGCAAGAGGGAGTTTCTTTATCCGGAAATGTCCTGTTAATTAATGATTATGATGATGAATTCTCCGGTTCCTGTGAAGAGCTGTACCAGTTTTCAGAAGGCAAAGGGCTTGCCCGGCATGAAGAGATCGTGCTCCAGGTCGGCACCGGTCACGGCATTCTTTACAAACCGCTGGATGAGTGGATTCTTCCCACCGTTCGATGGGCTACACAATAGACCAGGCAACCACCGTATTTATGGCTGCCATGTCGTTCGAATTGGAGACAACCCCCTCAAGCCCATGCCTCTGTGGCAGGCTTTCCTGATGTTTGCTGTACCCTCCGCGCTGCAGACTGTGAGCGTGTATGTCATCCTCCCGAAGATTGCGGTGCGCATCTCAGATCCAATCCTGTGGTGGTTTCTTCTGCTCTACCTTGCCCCTCTTTCCCTGTTGCTGCCAGCATCCTATATCGCCTACCGGCTCGAAGGCAACCCCTCCACCTGGGCGGCATTCAAGGAACGATTTAAC
>VGNF01000284.1 GCA_016866195.1 Chloroflexota bacterium
GGGGCTTTCGATCATCCTGGATGGAACGGGAGAACCGATCTGCATTCTTGAGACCACGGAAGTGACCCTTCGTCCTTTTAATCAGGTGGATGGGGAATGGGCGCGGGCGGAGGGCGAAGGCGACCTGTCCCTGGATTACTGGCGTATAGCACATCGCCGATTTTTCATGCGTGTGCTTCCAAGAATTGGCAGACAATTCACAGAAGAGATGCCGCTGGTTTGCGAACGATTTCGGGTGATCTATCGATGATGGAGAGAGCGCGTGTCCCTCTGCTGATTTTGCTTGCCGCGTTTCTCGTTCTCCAGGCGGGGTTTTCACTACAATGGCCGATTGCGCACGACGAAGCTCCTCTGTTCTACGAAGCCTACCTGATGCACGCGGAGGACCGCCTCCCTTACAAGGATCTGTACGATTTTCAAATGCCGGGCAGCTTTGCCGCGTACTACCTGCTGGGCGCGCTCGCCAGGTTCGATCCGTTTCGCATCCGCCTGCTGGACCTGATTCTGCTTTCCGTCCTGCTCGTAATGACCTACCGCATCATGCGTCCGGCGGGAATCCCTGCCGCCCTGGCAGCAGGGATTCTTTTCGCCCTGCATTACCTGCAGGGCGGGCCTTCGATGGCCTTGCAGCGCGAATACCTCCTGCTGCTCTTCCTCGCCGCCGGGTTATGGATTGGCTTGCACGGGAGCCTGACACCCGCACGCCGCTTCGCGTTGGGTTTTTTCTTCGGTCTGGCGGGAGCCATCAAGCCACATGCAGTAATCGGACTCGCACCCTTTCTTTTCCTCGATGTGCGTGAGACATCAAGAACGCCTGAGGTTTCATTCCTCAGAGCCTTAGCTGTCAGTATCCCTTTCATGCTGATCGGAGCTGCTCTCCCGTTGACGGCTGTCCTGCTGTGGCTGGGTGCGACGGATGCCCTGGGATCCTTTCTCGACATCGCCCGCAACTACTGGCCGCTTTACTCGCAGATCGACGGCCTGCTCGAGGTGCGTGACGGTGCCGCGCGTACAGCGTTCATTCTGGATCAGGTCTGGCGCCTGGGCGGGAATGGGTACTGGCTTCTTCCGGCCGCCATCGGCGTATGGCTTGCACCGCAGGACTTCAAGCGGCCGGCCGGATTGATCGCCGGGCTCGCGGTTTGTTATGCCCTTTACCCCGCCTTGACCGGGCAGTTCTTTCCGTATCATTTTTTCCCGTTTGTGTTTTTCATCCTTCTTCTGTCGTCGCTTTGTCTCTCAAGGATATCCTCCCAATGGCGGACGGCAGCCGCGCTGGTGCTTTTTATGACCATCCTCCTGAGCGTGCGTCCTTCGGCCGCGTTCTTACAACAGATCGAAGGCAAACCCGTAGTCACCTCAACCGATCGCGCCGGGGAGATCCGCCGTTTCCTAGAAGCCAATCTCGAAAAAGGGGAGACCGTCCAGCCGTTGGATTGGACCGGCGGTACGCTGCTGGCCATGCTTCAGGCACGGGCTCCGCTTGCGACGCGCTACGTCTTCGATTTTTACTTTTATCATCACGTGTCGGAACCGTACATCCAATCCCTGCGCGCAGATTTTAATTGCCAGCTGCAGAATTCCCGGCCGCGCTTTATCATCGAAGTGACAGCCATGGACAAGCCCTGGGTCAACGGAGAGGATACTTCGCGCGAATTCCCGCAATTGCGCGCTGTCCTCGATGAAGACTATTTCGTTCGACTCCGCAGGGACGATTACCTGATCCATGAGAGGAAATGAGCCTGTGATCGTCGGCCCCGGATCGCGCTCATGAAATGGATTCTCCGCATTTCCTGGTCATACCTTCTGCTGCCTTTCATCCTGTTTGGCGTGGGTTGGCTGCGCCTGGCGATCGCCGTCCCGCTGATCGGTATCATGCTTTGGGCTTTGTGGGAGATTTGGAAGAAGGCCGAGGGCGCAAATGACGAATTCCAGCCGCGGCTCACCACCTCCGTGATTCTGCTGGCTGGCTTGTGGGTGCTGCTCTCCGGCGTGGGCGGATACGCCTTTCAAAACTATGATTTTCACGCGCGCAACGCCATCCTGCGCGACCTGATCGAGTATGAATGGCCGGTGATCTATGCACAGCCGGAGCGCGGTCCGCTGCGGATGCTGGTCTACTATATTGGATACTGGCTGCCGGCGGCGCTCGCGGGAAAGATCTTCGGGTGGAATTTCGCGAACGGTTTCTTGTTCCTGTGGACCTGGCTCGGTGTGATTCTCGTGATCCTGCATCTTGGTTCCATCCTGCGGACCTCCGCGGTCAAAGCCGCGCTGCTTTTGATTGGTTTCAGCGGTCTGGACGCCCTCGGTGCGATCCTGTTCGCAAGTGAATATCCCTCGTTGTGGCCGCCTATTCAGCATCTCGAGATCTGGGCGGGGGTCCTGCAGTATTCCTCATTCACCACTCAACTGTTTTGGGTTTTCAATCAGGCTCTCCCGGCCTGGTTGTGCATTCTGTTATTGATGAGAAAGCAGGGGAACGATGCATCCTTTCTGGCCTGGACGTTATGCTTTTTCTTCGCGCCTCTTGCCTCCATCGGTCTCCTGCCATACCTTGCGCTGAAGTGGTTCACACAAGTGCGCCGGGAAAAACCCCTGCGCGGCATGCAAAAGAAATTGATCCTGGCGGGGGTCCTGGTTCTCCTGATCTCGGTCATCTATTTTTCTTCGAATTCCGCTGCGCAGGATCGCGGCTGGCAGATGCCGGCCTGGTCCGATGCCTTGAAATTCATCCTGGTCGAAGCCGGTGTGCTCTGGCTTCTGCTGGCGCCTCTGCGGCGGCGGGACTCCGCGTGGGTCGTAACCGGCCTGCTGCTCCTTTGCGCGCCGTTCATTCAACTTGGCGGCGGCCGGGATTTCGTCATGCGCGCCTCGATCGCGCCCCTGATGGTTCTGATGATCTGGTGCGGCACGGCTGTGCTTGACCGCGCCGCGCCGCGCTGGATTCGGGTGGGTTTGTTGATCGCTCTCGCCATCGGTTCCCTTACGCCAATGTATGAGATCAACCGCTCGTTATACCGCTTGGTCGAGTATTATTTCCTCCTCGATCAGGATCAGCGTCTCCTCCCGGACCGTGAACCGGCGGCACATCTCGAACAGGGCGGCGCGCCCGAAGCGGAGCACCCCGGCGCGCTTCTGGCGGACGAGATCTACACGCTTGCCTTCCTGGAAGACCAGCTTTCCGATAATTACATTGCCAACGTGCGCAAATCGCCGTATTTTCGTTACCTCTCCCCGCGGTGAACCTATGCCTGCGTACTCCTCGCCTCCCAATCCGGGTGCTTATTACCAGCAGGTCTGGCAGATCGTACGCCAGATCCCGCGCGGACGCGTGGTCACCTACGGCCAGATCGCCAAGATGATCCCGCCACCCTCAGGTGTGGAGATCGAGTCGTATGCGGCTTTTGCACCGCGCTGGGTGGGCGGCGCGATGGCAGCCTGCCCGGATGACGTTCCGTGGCAGCGCGTGATCAATTCGAAAGGGGAAATCAGCGCCCGGTCCGGTGCGGAGCGGCAGCGCGTCTTGCTTGAGCAGGAGGGGGTGGAATTCGACGCGAAGGGTCGCGTTGACCTGAAGAAATTCGGCTGGAAAGGGTCGGCCGAAGAGCAGGGAACGAATCTTCCCTTATTTTGATAATTCCATCACCAATGTGTCCAGCGCCAGGTCCAGCGTGATGCGGCTGGTCTTGACCTGCTCGTCGATGTTCAGCAAACGGCGGTAAATGGCCTCCAGCGCTTCCATGGTGAAGCGCCGCGCCTGCGATGTTGCTTTTTCAGCCACAAATGGATGTACACCCAGGGCGCGCGTGACGTCGTCCTTGTTCCCGCGACCATCCAGGATCTCGCGCGCCTGAATCAACAGGCGGAACTGGCGGACGACCATGCCCCACAACGCAAAGGAATCCTCCGTATCCAGCAGATGATGCAGCAGTTTTTGCGCGCTGCGGCCGTTGCCGCTGGAGAGCGCATCGACGAAATCGAATACGCTTTGCTGGGAGGTTAGAACGCAAACCGCCTCCACGTCGGAGAGGCGCACCGGCCGCGCCCAGTTTACGTACGCCAGCAGCTTGGCGATCTCCATCCCCGCCTGGCGCGTATCCACGCCAACCATCTCGGCCAGGCGTGCAGCCGCCTCTGGTTCGATCTTCCCGTTTTGATTCCTTGTCTCTTTTTCGATCCAGCCTCTCATCTCCTGAGGTTTCGGGAGCATGAAGGACGAAACCTTGACCTCGGCAGGGTGCTTTCCCGCCCATTTCACCAGCCAGTGTTTGCCGGCCTCCTTCGGTTCGATCTCTTCGTGGATGACAAGCCTGGTTGAATCGGGTGTGCTTTT
>VGNF01000285.1 GCA_016866195.1 Chloroflexota bacterium
CCCCAATTTCTTGAATCCGATACGCGCCTCCTTTTGCGAGCCCTGCAAACTGAACCGCCTCGATCAGCCCGGGCCGACTACCGCGTACATCTGGAATGCCATCAACGCGATCCTGGTCAAGGTTACGACTCGATTTAGCCTCATGGTTTTGCTCCTTTTCGTGTCATCAAATACACCGCCTCACCACGGACAAAACCGGAAGAGAAGGCACGCTCGATAATTTTTTCAATGGTGAAATGAGGGCTGAAATCGGCCTCCACTTCGCCGGGCTGAATATCTTCTTCCAAGAATCATCCTTGATATTCGGACAGGTTCGGTGTGAGTGACCAAACCTGTCCGAATCCATTAGACTACCTGCTCACGCTTTGCCTTTTAAGAAATGCATGCCCAGCCGCACCGACCAGATGATAAAAGGCACGGTCAAAATAAGATTCAGCAGCCCAAAGATATCGGCGTTGGCGCCAGCCATCAGCGCAATGCCAGCGATCACTGCCACGACCCCAGTCACGATAGCCAAAACGCCGAGGCCATTGGGATAGCGCGAACTGTTGCGTTGTAACCAGCCGAAAATAACAAACCCAATACCATAGACCACCGTAAAAGGTCCCCAAATCGGTGTGATATTCGTTGGATCGAGGAACAAACTCCAAATGGTCAGAGCGCCCAGCAAGACGAGGGCAAGGAGCGCCAACATCGCTGACTCAGCGCGCAGATCTACGTAAAGCACGATGAGGGCTACCACGAGCAAGAGCGAGCTAACGGCATATATAACCATCACCAAAATGCCGGTAATTCCAGCGAAACCCATGCCGAGCGACAAAACATACAAAATGGCGTTGGCGATGGCGGCGATGCCGCCATAACGAAACAGGTTATTGTTCGACATTTTATTTCTCCTTTTGTGAAATTATTGTTGAATCATTTTCGGACGAATCCTTCATCCACTTTTCGAGTAACGCGGTGAGTTCTTCCATATTCTTGAATTCGAAACTCGCCTCCTTCCGCGAGTCCTGCAAGCTGAACCGCAAGGGTACGCGCCGTCCTTCAAATGGAATGATCTTCACGCCACCGCAGTGGCTTCCAATTCGATCATCATTTCTGGAAAAGCCAGCCGCGCCACCCCCACCAGGCAACCGGTGTGACGACAACCCGCCTCGGCGAGGCGCGTGATGAAGGCGTCATAGTTCTCCAGAAATCTATCCACATCGGTCGTGAAGATGTTCAAGCGCACAATGTCCTTGAACTCGAACTTCGATTCCTGGAGCAGGGTCTCCAGGTTGTCGAGCGCCAGCGTGATTTGCGCGCGCATATCGCTGGGGTGCATGGGCGCGCCCTGGTCGTCATTGGCGGCCTGCCCGGAGCAGTAGAGCGTGCGTTGCGCGCCGCTTACTTCGTTGGCTTGGACATATCCAAATTCGTCCTGCCATTTCCATGGGTTGATAATTTGCCTTTCCATGTCTGTCTCCTTTGGTGATGATTCGATTTTTGATGTTTCGGAAGAATCTTTCATCCATTTTTCGAGAAACGCCGTGAGTTCTTCCAGGTTTATAAATCCGATACGCGTCTCCTTCCGCGAATCCTACAAACTGAACCGCCATGCCGCGTGACAGCCTTCCGCGTCGCGCTCCTCCCACAGGAGCAGGACGAAGTGGTGATAACGAGGCGGGCGGGCTTGCAAAAAATTAGGCATAACCTTCGGCGATCCATTTCCATCTTGTCTTATCTTTCCGCATTGTACAAACCCATCGTTTAGGAATCATTTATTGAGGGCAGACGAAAAGATTCCATCCTCCCCGATTCGCGTTGGGGAGGATGGAGGATTGCTGCCTTGTCCTTTGGCGGGTGATTTCACAGGCAGCGTTTGAAGGAAGGCAATCAGGTAGGCAATATATTGCAATGACCAGCCAAAGTTCAATCCTACGGGCATCGGCGCACCAAGTTGACCGAAGGATCCCTTCGGACAATTTTTTTGTTTTTTTGGAAAGGCTGTTTTGCGGGCAGGCTCTGAACAAGAATTGCCCGCATGGTGAGACCGTCCAGACCGATTAGACCGGACAGCCTCACCAATCAAATTAAAAAATGCGCGATTATGGTTTGGGCAACACCACCAGGTCGGCTTGCATGGAGGGCAGGTGAACGCCGCATGTGATTTTGAAGATTCCAGCTTTGTCGGCAGTAAAGGTCATACGCGTGATTTGCCCGCGATAGACCACATCGCTGATATCATAGCCTGCAATGCTGACAGGATGCTCTGCGCCGTTGATGCCGATGATCTCGAGCGTCACAATGTCGCCCTGATAGACAACGATGGTGCCCGGATCCCATCGGTATGTCTCCACTTCCCAACGGCCATCAGCGTTCGGCTCTTTGAGAATGTAGCCACCGCCTTCGGGAAGCGGTTCTGCCGGGAATGGCTCCTTGTCAATGGTCTGTCCGCCTTTCGGTTCCACAGCGGCCATATAAATTGTGCGTTCAACGGGCGCAGACGACGATTGCCCGCCGCACGCTGCCAATGCCAGCGCCCCGACGGCTACGAGAAGAAAAAGTTTTTTGATCATGATAGTGTTCTCCTTATGTGATTGAATGTGACTTTATTATCAGGCTCAATTCCTTTGGCGGGAATAGACCTGCGCCGCAACTTTGGCGAGACGTTCGGCGCGGGAAATTAAGACCTTAGTCCGTAATCGCATCAAGCCTTGAGTGATAGAATCCAGTCAAACAGGAAATCCCATGTTCACTTTCAGCCGCTTTAATCTTTCACGCCAATTCTTGTTGGTCTGTTCATTCATCCTGCTGATCGGGATGATCGTTATGGGGACGTGGGTGGGTTGGCAGATCAAGATCGGCGTCGCCAACCGCACAGCGGCGATAACAGCCCTTTACGTGGACAGCTTTATATCCCCCCATCTTCAGAGCCTGGCATATATTGATAAATTGAACGTCGAACATCTCGCCTCGCTGGACGCGCTCCTGACGAACACACCCCTCGGTCAGCGAATTGTTACCTTCAAGGTCTGGGGAAGTGACGGAACGATCCTGTATAGCAGCAATCCAACCCTCATCGGACGGAAGTTCCCTATCACTCCCGAGCTTGCGCGTGCCTTCACAGGCGAAGTACAAACTGAGATCAGCGATCTGACCGAACCGGAAAACGAGTTTGAACGCGGGCAATGGTCACGGCTGATCGAAACCTACGCGCCCGTTCGCAAGGCGGGAACAAGCACCATTGTGGCCGTGTCCGAGTTTTACCAGACCACCGTCGAACTCGATGAGGAAGTGCGCCGCGCCCAGATGACCAGTTGGCTGATCGTGGGCAGCGCGACCCTGCTCATGTACCTGCTTCTCGCGGGACTGGTCGGCCGCGCCAGCAACACCATCCTTTCCCAGCAGGGCGAACTTCAGGAAAAAGTGATACAGCTCTCTGCGCTTTTGGCTCAAAACGAACAACTGCACAACCGCGTCAGCCGGGCCGCGTCCCGCACCGCCGCCCTTAATGAACGTTTCCTGCTTCGCATCTCCGCAGACCTGCACGACGGACCCGGACAGGATCTAAGCCTGGCACTGTTGCGTATTGGAGAGCTCGCAGACACCTGTGAGGCTTGCGCGATCAGGATTTCGAAGAGGCGCGTGCTCAGCCGCGACTTCAGCACGATCCAATCCGCCCTTCAATCCGCCCTAGATGATTTGAGAGCGATCCTGGCGGGTTTGCGCCTGCCAGAGGTGGAAGAACTCTCTTTGGTCGAAACCGCCGAGCGCGCCGTGCGCGATTACGAACGCAAGACCACCCGTACCGTCTCGTTGACTCTGAGTGACATCCCCGCGCAGACGCCGCTGGCGGTAAAGATCACTCTCTATCGCATCCTGCAAGAATCGCTCTCCAACGGATTCAAACATGCCCGCGAAGCGGCCCAATCGGTGAATCTCTCCTGCGCTGATGGACAATTGGTCGTGGAAGTTTCCGACAACGGCGCGGGATTCGATCCGCAGGTCAAGACCACAGACGAGCATCTCGGCCTGATGGGAATGCGCGAGCGCGTTGAAATTCTCGGCGGCGCATTCGAAGTGGAAAGCGCCCCGGGTCGTGGCGCCACCGTTCGCGCCCGTCTGCCGCTTGCCACTATGGAGCATGAAAATGAGTGAACCCATTCGCGTCCTGGTCGCGGACGATCATCCCCTCTTTCGCGAAGGCGTCGTGCATTCCATTGCGGGAAAGTCGGGCATCAACGTGGTCGGACAAGCCTCCACCGGCGAGGAAGCCCTTGCCCTCGCCCGCAACCTCCTTCCCGACATTGCGCTGTTGGATATCGCCATGCCCGGGCAGGGCGGGGGC
>VGNF01000286.1 GCA_016866195.1 Chloroflexota bacterium
CCCCCCAAATCGGTCGAGCGGTTAACAAAAAGTTCAACATCGTAATCCGTCGGAAAATCCGCTTCGTCGAGACGGTCCATTTGACCCAAACGATTATCCTGGAGTTCGGATGACGGTTGCCTGACAAGGCGGCTTTTGGACAGATCATTTCCTTCCTGAAGAATTGCATTTGTACCATAGGTCGGGTTCGAGAATCCACTGGTGCTGCCATCGATATCCGTGGCTGTAGCGCTGAGATGTGGACCAGTGAATGGATCATTCTTGAGGTAACTAAAATTCCCTCTGTCATCCGCCAATGCTGTTCCCTCGAAAACGCGACCCTGGTCGGCGTCATCGGAGAAGATCTCAACAGTGCAGCCTGGGCAGGCAACGCCTGCAGCAAAGCCATCTGTCAGATCAAAATCCACCAGGCAGGGCGGAGCAAGTTTCCTGTTGCCTCCCGGTCGATCAATGGAATCTTGCAGGCTGATACCTGTCCGCTCATTGTCATAAATGCTGTTGGCGGTCATGGTGTTGCCGATCGAGTCGGAATCCACGATGGCGATCCCGTCGGTATTGTAAGCGATCACATTGCGAGGGCCGATTGTATTAAAAGCAGCGCCACCTTCGATCCAGATGCCAACACTGGTCTGGTTCAAATCGTCCCCTTCAGGACCGATGCCAATGAAATTTCCAGCGATTGTGTTGAAGGACACTTCTTTGCCGCTTAGAACAATGCCCACATCGCTGAACCCTACCACGTTGCCTTGTCCCTGTGGCCCGGTTCCAACCGAGGGATCCCCACCAATCATGTTGTATTGGGCTCCATTGGATAGCTCGACTCCTGCTCCAGGTGCAAATCCCTCAAAACGTATTCCCCGGATCGAGTTCCAACTGGAAGTGAGGCGTATGCCGGAACACCAATCGGAGTGAGGAGCCCGACCGTCTATTATTACTCCTGCATCACCGGCATCAATCGTCAGGTGATTCTGAGCCAGCTCCGGCAGGCAACTGGCGAGGGCGATCCTGGCAGGCGTCTTTAATGGAAAATGAGTGGAATCAAAACTTATTGTGTCCCCTGATTGAGCATCCAGCAACGCCTGTCTCAGTGTGCCGGGCCCGCTGTCCTCCGCGCTGGTGACGACGAGCGTCTCCCCCTTCGGAAAGGGCGTGATCGTCGAGGTCGCCGGTATGACGGTTGGCGCCTGGGCTGTAATAACCGACGTTGGATTTGTTGAAATGGTGCTTGGAGGCTGATTCCCTTCACAACCGTTCAAGACAAGCAATAACATGCTTATCCAGAAAAGCGGGCCGGCGATGCTTTTCATGATTCCCTCCCGGGTTTCTCCACTATGTCGCCCCAAATCGAAGCCGGCTTTCATTATACGACCAAACACCGACTTCGATATTTCCTTCCCCCTGCATTCTTGTGACGGATGTCCATTTCTCACAGGGGAACCATGGCCGGGAGGGCGCGGTGGATTTTCACGAGGATCGGTGTGGGGAGGTAAAATACCCTTGTCCCGGATGGGTTCGCCGGATATTCTTCATTCGTTATGATGGCCTCCCGATGGATTTCATGAAGGAATTGTTCCAATGACCAGGTCGAATGAAACGCTCCGTTCCCTTGAGTATACGACACTGCGCAGTGAGCTGCTTCAAAACAAGCAGTACGTGTTCGAACGTCCCCTTCTGATCATTACGGCTGCCGGAGTCGCCTCGGTCCAGCTTTCCAGGGAGCCGGTTGTCGTCCTCCTCCCCATCCTACTGGTGTTCATTCTCCTGATAAACCTGTGGTTCACCGTGAACAGGCTGAGAAGCATGGCGCGAATTGCCGCATATATCGAGGTGGTCCTGGAGTCGGACGATGGGAAGCGATGGATCGGCTGGGAAAAATCACTGCGGATGCATCGCATATGGATGAAATTGCACAGCCAGGAAGAACGGAAGACCATGCTGAAACCGTACATTGAGCAGGCTGCCATTCCGGATGCCATGATGTTCTATCCGCCCATCTTCTGGCTGCATGGGGTCATGGTGATCCTTGCGGTCGCGGTTGCCCTTATCACAGGGATGAAATCGCCTGAAATCTCCCAGGTCATTGCATCCTGGGCGACCCTGCTCGTTGGACTCGTTTTCGGCGGTTACTGCATTGGCCCCTACCGGCCGGGGAAAATGACCAATCTGATCGAAGTGCAGCGTGCAATATGGATTGTCGTTCTCGGGAGGAGAAAGAGGACCTGAGTAATCAATGATTACCAATGCAATGCGGTAGAAGTATTGTTCAATAAGGAATACCCTGTGGGGTAACAGGAAGGTTACACAGTTGAAACCAAACCGGTCTACTCAGGCCGGTTTCCAGCAGCTTGTGATCCAATGAACTTGGCGGCAGGTGGAGGTGGGAGTCTTCCTGAGTTTTGGGAATCTCAGCCAGTTGCAGCCGTTGCTGAGCGCGGATAGATAGGAACGTCTAGCGGCCGGAGGTCTCCCAGCCGAGGAGGGTGGTCAGGTCGATGAGGCTTGAGATGGTGAGTGAAAATTCGTAAAAGAGAAAGCCGGCAATGGAAATCTCCGTCGCGAGGCGAGGCAAATATATCCAATAGATCTTCCAATGCCGACCTTGAGAATGACAAATGAATGGGATGTCGGGTTTAGATCAAATCTTAACTGGCGGGAGCAGATCTGTCATCCATTGACGGAGATGTCCATGCCCAGATTGATCATAATCCCGCGAGTCGTGTGCTTGGCGGCCTTCACCTCGGAGGAGGCACCTGTCCAGAATTCCCTATGATGGCGGTCTTCGGCGGATGCCGCACTGCGGACATGGTGGATCAGGCTCTGGATCGCGCAACGACCGCTTTTCTGCGAGGTGGTATATTTAAAGGTGACTGGTCCGATGAAAATGGCAGCATGTGATTCTCGGCGGTTGGCAATCCTGTTCAACTGTTCCGATCTGTCAGACATGGGAGGGCTCTATGAATTGGATTGATATATCGACCATGCCGGATTTGATAATTTCAGGATTTGTTGGCCTTCTTATGGGAATTATCGGCTCATGGGTGGCGCATAGGTTTGAACGAAAACGAGATGATATTGCATGGGCACGGGAAAGTGAAAAATTAAAAGAGCAGTTCAACCAGGAAAAGGAATTGCTAACGATTCAATTCCAACTGAAATTGAAGGAAATGCAGTTGGAGGAACAGCGTGCAGGTGCCCTTCAATTAAGATCCGAATTATTAAGGGGGGTGGACAATCCGGAGGACGCTCTTAGAGGATTAAGGATTATCACGGAACGACTCCGAAAGGAAAAAAGAGGGTCCCACCTTGTGTATCCTGCAGATCTATATGCACTGCCTCTTCTCAGTCACATTGAAGCAATCCTCGAAAATCAGGCAGGAGATGAAAAAACAGAATAAGGAGGATGCGTGACAGCAAGAATAAATCCCTCAGCACTTAACGTAGAGTATGACAAGCTCCTGAAGGAGCATGGGCTTTCCTTGCATCATCGCGTCATGCCAAAAAGCCATCAATTGAGGATTAACCAGGAGCTTATCAATACTGCAAAAATGGAGGGCAAAGCAAGTGTGAACTTCGTCAAACGTCTTATCAGGCTGGGTGGTTTGGCCAATTTGATTGGACCTGGAAGCACTTCCTACAACTCGCTTATCCTGGATATATGCAAAGAGCTGGAAATAGGCTTGGGCGAGATGCATCTGCACCTAGGAATTCCGATATTTGCCGGTGAATTCCCCACTGGTTCGTTTAATGCACAGGCCCGGCCGACAAAGGGAGGAGTACTTATCCTTCTCAATTCAGGTTTTATAGACATGGTTTATCGGTTTGGAAAATTACAGGTCCTCTGCACGGGATTCTCCGATCCCGGTACAAGGGAGGGCCGGTTTGAAAATCAATACGGGAAAAATGATATCATCGCCATGTTTGCGGACTGCCTTCTTAGTTATCTGACATATGAGGATGTTGGCAGGGCGGCACGCATACCTTTACCGGGCGGCTTGAGAACCATCCTCACGATGATGTTCGTACGTGATTATGAAAGGTTTGCGCTTGCTCATGAGTTCGGACATGTAATGAACAATGATCTACATCCTTCACGGGTGGCAGATATTGTGACCCCAATCGGGAAATTTAATCTGTTTGTCAAGGATCACGTGCGGGAGTTTGCCGCCGATCTCTTTGCAGCAAATCTCCTGCTGCACCTTGTCCCGTTGGATTTTCCACCACGGGCGGACTCTTCAGAGGAGCTTCGCCTGATCAAGGCGTCGAGTGCTGCCACGGCGCCCTTTTTTGTACTTGCCCTGGAAAAAGTCATTTCTGATGCTGC
>VGNF01000287.1 GCA_016866195.1 Chloroflexota bacterium
CCCCCATTGCAAATTGCGCACAGGCGCGCAGCCATTCATCTTTTTCCCCCTTCAACTCGGCAGCGACGAGCTCCAGGCTGAGCGCCGGGGGCGCGCCCTGGCCCGGTTCCCAAATCCGAGATAACGGCCGAAGGAGCGCGGCATATTTGACGGTCTCCAGCATTTCGAGCGCATCGGAAACTTGATTGCGGCTCTTGAGGTTCTTGACAGCCACCGAAATCGTTTCACGGTCTGTAAGCAGGCCCGCGGCTGTCAGGGCGAAAATGCCATCTCGGAGGGCGCGGTTGTGCAGGGAATCCGCCAGCAATCGGACCCGTTCATTGGCGTTTGGATGGATCGCGAGGCGCAGTCCCTCGAACCGCACGGATGAATCCACGCGCATTTTTATGTATTCACGAACAGGATCTGCTGCTTTCCAGGCCGGCAGGTGATTCAGCGCCAGCAGGGCGCCTTCCTCTGAATCGTGTTTCGCCACGGCGGTCACGACGGAGGACAGGCTTTCATCCCCAATTTTCCCCAGCGCCTTCGCCGCGCTGGCCTTGATGGAGGCTTGTTCGCAGGATAAAGCGTCGATCAGCGGCGGAATGGCCTGTGCTCCGCAGGTTCCCAATGCCGACGCGGCTGCGCAGCGGATGGGAACCGGCGCAAGGCGGTCCTGCAGTTCGTTGGAAAAGAGCATCAGCGCCTCTGGATCGCTGATTTCAGCAAAGGCGTGCAGGGCCAGTATGCGTTCGTCCTCTTCACCCAGCATGGACATCTGCCGGGGTCGGATGCGCGCAGGGTGATGAGGGTCGGCAGACAACAGGGCGACCATGGCGCGCACCCGAACCCGGGCATCGGGGTCTTCGAGCAGCGGGTTCAGCAATACGCTGAGACCGCGTGGAAAGGGAGTCAGCGCCCGCAGCGCATCGACTGCCTCGGCTCGCAAGGCAGGCTGAGGGTCGGAGAGAAGCGAAGCGATGTCCAGCAGTGCGGGGGAGGCCTGCAGACGAACGAGGCCTCTGAGCGCGGAAATGCGAACCTGATCGTCTTCATCGAAGATCGCCGAAACCAGGAGGCCGGCCTCGGAGGCGTGCCGGCCGATGATCTCCGTGGAAATACGGCGGACGAGGACATCCGGGTTCTTCATGCCGTCGGCTGCGGCCGCGAGCGCAGGAGCATCGGGACGCTGCTGTGCGTTGAAGAGGGTGGGAAGACCCTTGCGAAGGGAATCGAAAAGGGCAAAGTTGTAGGCACCACCCGCCCGCCGGATGATCAGCGTGGCGGCCACGGCGGAAACCAGCCCAACGACGGATAGTTGATGAAACGTGAAGAGGATGCTCACCAGGCCCGCAAGAATCGTCCCGGCCTGCTCGGGTAGGTTCATGAAGGCGCGCACTTGTTCGCGTCGCGCCGATGGGACGGCGTTGAACATGGCCTGATACGCCGAATCCGCCGCGCCCGAGAGCCAGAGCATTTGAACGAAACGGAAGGCGATGATCAATGCGAACCCGTTCAGCAGGGTAATGGTTCCGAAGCCGATGAGATAAATGACCGGAAAGGCCAAGAGCGCGTTCATGATTCCGAAGCGCGCAAAAATGCGGTTGGCCAGCAGTGTGGAGACAAGAAAGGCTGCCGCTGTGCTCAGCCCTTCAAACAGGCCGAGGAAACCCGCCAGCGCCCTGTCATCCCCGAGATATTGCGTCGTTGCGGCCCGGGCAAAGGGTAGTTCGATGCATCGATACAGGACCGAGAAGAGGACCACGGAGAGAGAAACCCATGCCATGAGGGAGGAGCCGCGCACGAATTGAAATCCCTGCTGCATATCGTGAATGGGCGAAGATCTCCTCTTTTTACGGCGGATTGGCCGGAGTTGCCCGGCGGGGATGCGTCCGCGCATGAGCATGCGTGTCAGGACGAAAGCCAGGCCCAATATGAACGCCCAAACCAGCATGAGATTCTGCGTGCCAATCCGGTCCACCAGGATCCCGGTGCCGAAGCCTCCGATGACCGCACCGAGAATGCTCCCCGCGTTGAACAACGGATACAGGCGTTTGGATTGCCGCGTGTCACAGACTGTGCCGGCCACACCCCATACGACCAGCGTGACCAGTGAATTGATGATTTCCTTGCCCAGCCAAAGGATGGGGTACACACCATTCCAGGTGCTGAAGAGAGCCATCCATGCAACCAGCGTGAGGCAGACAACACCGATGGGAACCCAGACATACAGGGTCTCGCGCCGGATAGGCCCGAGTACGGCGGTCATCCCCAGGAAGACGAAAATGGATACCACGCCCGAGAGCAGGAACATTTGGGGCAGGTATTGCACGCCGTATCGTGTATAGAATAGGGTCTCGACGCCCTTGCTTCCAAGAGTGAACCCCGCCGATTTAAACAGCATCACCCCGATGACAAGGACGGCCATACGGCCTTCGCCGGCATGGATATGGAAGGCCGTGCGCAGGCGGGAGGCGAACATCGACAGGCCGTTCCCATTCATTTATTGATCGCCTCGAACCCTTGTGGCGCGGGATCTTCCCTGGCGGACGTTATTTTCCATGAAAGGCGGGACGGCTGTCCAATCCATGCGGTGATTCGATCACACTCATTCGCCCCTGGTTCTGGTGAATTCTTCGTCCGCCAATTGTGCCGCCCGCGCCATGGCTTTGTCGTAATGATGCTGGGTGAGCAGCACAAATTTCAGGACGGCGCGGCGGATGAACCGCGGAATCGGCATGTGGACCCGGACCACATCGTGAACGCGTGTGCCTCCGTTGGGCAGGGCTTCGAAGCGCATCGTTTCTGTGAATGTGTGTTTGCCTTTATCGAAGGAATGCGCGGTGTAATAATCAAACGGGTGCCAGTCCACCATCACTTCGGTGCTGATCGATTTGCCGTGCGCACAGTGATTGCTCGAACCGACGCCCGGCCGACCCTGCGGCCGTTCACCCGTGGACCAGGTCACGTGGCCGCCGTTCCAGAGGTTGCGTTTTTCCGGGTTGTGGATCCATTCCCAGGTCACGGCGGGAGGTGTGGGAAAGTCGATCTGAAGGGCAAGGTCCGCATCCTTTTCCTCGAGCAGGATGCGGCGCGCTTCGGTGATTTCCTTGTGGCGCCGGTGCAAATTGACGCTGAAGGTCCTGACCGTGCCGAGGGTCTCGTACTCCTCCGTCTGGGCATGGGCGTCGGCGAGGATCAAACCGTTGTGGTTCTGGCATTGTTCCGTGACCATCATGTACGCCCCCCAGCCGGTCGCCTGTGTGACGTGGTTCTTGGTGAGCCGGTGAATCAGATTCACATCCGTGCCGACCATCTCTTTGATGTCCGCGATCGTTTGTTGAATGTAATCTCCACAGTGCAGGAAGAACTTCAGATCCAGCGATGAGAGGTTGCGGCAGGCGCTGCATGTGCAGGTTGTGGCGCGCTTCATGGAAAGCTGTTTGTCGCGAAACGCGAGGTACATGGATTCGATGAAATCGATCAGAGTTTCGCCGCGCGCAAAGACGATCTCGGGCGCGTAGGCAAACACGGCATCGCCCTCCAGCTTGGAAATGGTCATCGTGGGCTGGAAGCGGCCTACCAGCAGCTCGAGCAGTTCCGAAAGGATCTCATGCGAATGTTCGAGTTCTGTTTTAGCCACGAACGACGTGTAGCCTGAGATATCTGCAATCACAAGATAACCGTGTTGGGTGCTTGTTGACATTTCCGACACCTTTGGTGGAGATTATACTGCCCCCTAGACAAATGCCAATCACCAATTTGCCCGCTCTGCCGGAAGCTCCTGCACTGAGTTGATCGTTCAGGGGTCGGATGCAAGTGCAGAAATTCCCTGATGGAGAATTTTCTTTACATTCCCTGCCGCGCGATCGTCAGCAATTTCACCCCCTCCACCTGCCGAAAGGATGCTCCCTGCCCCACTGTGCGCAGGACCGCCGCCTCATCGACGACGCGCGTGCCGGAGAGTATGTCCAGGCCGAAATCAAAGAGGATCGGCGAGAGCGGCGTGCTCGGTCCGAGCAACATCACCGTGGACCCGGGCCGGCAGGTTGCAAGCAGACCATCCAGCGTGTGATTGGCCAGGGCGCTGCCGGTGATGGCGATGATCTCCGCCTGCGGCAGGATCTCCCACGCGGCATCGGCAGGGTGCTCCTCCGGCAGCGCGTGCTGTTCGATGACCCACAAATGTGAAGCGCTGCAGCGCAGCTCGGGAATGAAATGAAAACGGCCGACCAGGGCAACCTTCCTGCCCCGTCCCCGTTCGATTAATACCCTGGGGG
>VGNF01000288.1 GCA_016866195.1 Chloroflexota bacterium
AAAAGCCCATGGTAAGTGGGGTCAACCAATATATGGAAAATGGTTGGTATATCCTGAAATGAGCGCTGCGGGTCTCTGGACTACGCCAACCGATTTAGCGCTGTTTACCAATGAAATTATGCTTTCCTGGAATGGTCGATCCAACAAAGTGCTTTCCAGGGAAATGGTAAACCAAATGCTCACATCTCACGCAGATGATGTTCCAGATATGAGTCCATTTAATCTTGATTATGGGCTGGGATGGTACCTGTGGAATCTTGGAAATCACTCATATTTCGTTCACGGCGGAGATAATCCGGAAGGATTCCAGAGCATAGTTATTGGTCTACCCGAAAAAGGGTGGGGCGTTGTCATCATGACAAATGGCGTAAACGGCAGTAGCCTGTACTTTGAGATCCTGTATCAGATCGCATCAGCATATGGATTTCTGCCTTCTTTACGCACACTTGCCATGATCGGGTATTTGATATTTCTCATACTCTTCGTGCTAATTATTTGGTTGATAGCCCATCTGGTCAGGCTGATTTGGTTCAAGAAAACCGACCTGCCAGAGAATTCAAAAAAGAAAAGTGTTGTCAGCCAATATCGCCGAATCTTTTTTCTTATAATTCTTGTCGCAATCATACTCAGCGCGATTGCATATTACTTCAGTTTAGAAATAATCACTGCAATGGCGGCGGGTCCATCTTCGGCTCCCTCCCAATCACTTGAAGCTCTGGGAATGATCGAACGAGGAAACCTATTTGCCCAACACGGCATGATAGAAGAGGCTATTTCGGCATACGCGGAGGCGGAAATCATTGAACCCGAGGTCAATATTTCGGCGAGTGATTTGGATATCCTTTGTTGGAATGGGAGTCTTTGGGGACATGCTGAAGATGTTTTGTCCGCATGTAATCGTGCAGTTGAACTCGCGCCTGATAACGCAGGGATTGTAGATAGCCGTGGCCTGGCGCGTGCGCTTACGGGAGATTACGCTGGGGCAATAGAAGATTTTACAGTATTTGTCGAGTGGTGTGAAAAAACCGGTGGAGACGAATATTATAAAAACCTGCGGGTATATTGGATTTCGGAATTGAAATCAGGACGAAATCCGTTTGACGAAGCAACATTGATGAAATTGAGATAATACAATAAAGGTATGTTGATGTGCATTCTTATGCGTTGCCGCCCAACACAGCGTCCTAGACGAGCGCCAGGATGATGCACTTGACTGGCGGGATTGCCAAGCGCCAATGCGCTTTGGCTGGGCGATGCTCGCTGGAGGCTCGCTCGCCCAATCTGCGGCATTTTCGGGCTTTTTCTACGCCTCAGCTTTTTCCCAGTCGGACGGCGTTCCGCCCCGCCCCACCACCACTAACGCTCACCGTTAGCCAACTGTTCCTCAAGAAGTAATTCTATTTGGTATTTCAAAATGAAAAAAGGAGAAAACCATGGCTTTACAATTTGAATCTTCGCAAGTGATCGACCGACCGATTGATAAAGTATTTCGCTTTTACGCGATCGAGCATGTCCGCAACCATCCCCGCTGGGATTCGGATATCGAACTCTGGCTCGATAATGCTGCTCCCCTTGCTGTTGGGACGGTCATCCACAGGCGCAACAAACGCAGCGGAAAAGTTGTCGAAGGAACGATGAAAGTTATTGAGTTCGAGATAAACCGCATGATGGCCATGGAGATTCACGACGGTCCCGCTGTCATGTATGGCAAAACCACTTTCGAAGCCCTCAATGAAAACCAGACCAAACTCACCACCATCATTGACATTCCGTGGATGGATGAAAATGCGGACAAGACTTTTTTGAACAGCCGTCTGGAGCATGCCGCCCAGATTAGGAAACAGCTGATGGAATCAGAATTGTAAGGAACGACGTCATGTCTGAGCCAATCATTTTCGTTGCACACCAAAAGGTCAAACAAGGCAAAGCCGAAGAATACAAGAAGGTTTACCAAGAAGTAGGAGAATGGATGGAGGCAAATAAGCCTCAAACTGCGGCTCACATTGCGTACATCAGCGAAGATGGCACAGAGGCGAGCGTTGTCCATATCTTCCCTGATAATGAAGCGATGGAGAAACACATGCAAAACCTGGGCGACGTGGGAGTAAAAGCGTTTACACTCATGGAAATTGTCGGTTTCGATGTGTACGGAACGCCCAGCAAGATGGTTCTGGATTCGATGTTGAGGATGATTCCAGGAGCAAAAGTAACGATGAAGACCCGATCTGCGGGCGGGTATATCCGTCTCAAATAACGTGGGCTAACAAAGCCCCGCTGCGCGGGATACCCTGCGGGCACAATGTCTTCGACGTGCACCCCGTCTTCGCGGGGCGAGCGGCCTGACCCTTCGACAAGCTCAGGGCAGGCAGTGTGGGATTGCCAAGCGCCAATGCGCTTTGGCTGGGCGATCCAGTCCCGTCAAGCGGGATGAACGATCAAGCTGGATGAACGGTGCTCGCTGGAGGCTCGCCCGCCCGATCTGCGGCACCTACGGCGAGCATTTCGCGAAGCGTGGCTTCGGGTTTTTTCTACATCTCAAACATTGTCCACGCTTATACTGAGCCTGTCGAAGTGCCCGCCCACACGGGTACTCCGCTCGCTTCACTCGGGAGCTGCGCGGACGCAAGCCGTTAGCTGTATGAATTGACCATCAATGGAGAAGGAGAAAATCATGTCAACAGAAAGTAAGTGCCCCTTCCACCATGCCGCCGGCGGCGGCACGTCCAACCGGGACTGGTGGCCGAACCAGTTGCGCGTCGATCTGCTGAACCAGCATTCGGAAAAGTCCAACCCCCTGGGGGAGAAGTTCAACTACGCTGAGGAGTTCAAGAAGCTGGACTACAAGGCGCTCAAGGCCGACCTGGTCAAGCTCATGACCGATAGCCAGGACTGGTGGCCGGCCGACTTCGGCCACTACGGCCCACAGATGGTCCGCATGGCCTGGCACAGCGCCGGCACCTACCGCACCATTGACGGACGAGGAGGCGGCGGCCGTGGCCAGCAGCGCTTTGCGCCGCTGAACTCCTGGCCGGACAACGTCAACATCGACAAATCGCGTCGCCTGCTCTGGCCCATCAAGCAGAAGTACGGCCAGAAGATCTCCTGGGCCGACCTTTTCATCCTGGCCGGCAACGTGGCGCTGGAGTCCATGGGCTTCCGCACCTTCGGCTTCGCGGGCGGCCGCGAGGACGTGTGGGAACCGGACCTGGACGTGAACTGGGGCCCGGAGATGAAGTGGCTGGGCGTCGATGCGAAGGACCGCATTGGTGACAAGCGCGAATTGAGCGGGCCTTTCGGCGCGACCCACATGGGCCTGATCTACGTGAACCCCGAGGGTCCCAATGCCAGCGGCGACTACATGGCCGCGGCCAAGGACATCCGCGAAACCTTCTACCGCATGGCGATGAACGACGAGGAGATCGTCGCGCTGATCGCCGGCGGCCACACCTTCGGCAAGGCCCACGGGGCTGCCCCCGAATCGCACAAGGGCCCGGAGCCGGAAGCCGCGCCGATCGAGGCGCAGGGCTCTGGCTGGAACAGCAACTATGGCAGCGGCCACGGCATGGACACGATCTCCAGCGGCATCGAGGTGACCTGGACCAAGACCCCGGCCTTGTGGAGCAACAACTTCTTCGAAAACCTGTTCAAGTACGAGTGGGAACTGGAGAAGAGCCCCGCCGGCGCCAAGCAGTGGGTGGCCAAGAATGCCGAGGAAATCATTCCGGACGCGCATGTGAAGGGCAAGTTCCACAAGCCCAGGATGCTGACCACCGATCTCACCATGCGCTTCGACCCCGAGTTCGGCAAGATCTCCAAGCGCTTCCTCGAGGATCCGCAGGCCTTCGCCGAGGCCTTCGCCCGCGCCTGGTTCAAGCTGACCCACCGTGACATGGGTCCGAAGGCCCGCTACCTGGGCCCCGAGGTGCCGAAGGAAGACCTGATCTGGCAGGACCCCCTGCCCGCAGCAAGCCACAAGCCGACGGCTGCCGACATCACCGACCTCAAGGCCAAAATCGCCGCGTCCGGCCTCTCGGTGGGCGAGCTGGTCTCCGTGGCCTGGGCTTCCGCCTCCACCTTCCGCGGTGGTGACAAGCGTGGTGGCGCCAACGGTGCGCGCATCCGCCTGGCGCCGCAGAAGGACTGGGCCATCAACAAGCCCGTGCTCAAGGCCCTGGCCAAGCTGGAGGAAATCCAGAAGGCCAGCAACAAGGCTTCTCTGGCCGATGTGATCGTGCTGGGG
>VGNF01000289.1 GCA_016866195.1 Chloroflexota bacterium
AACCCGCGTACTTCGGCAAAGAATCGGATGTTTTCCAGCACGGTCAGATCCTCATACATGGAGAATCGCTGCGAGAGGTAACCGATCTGCGAACGGGCACCTTCCACCTGCCTGCGGACATCAAATCCACAAACTTGGATTTCGCCTTCATTCGGGAGCAGGGCGCCGACCAGCAGCCGGAGGGTGGTGGTCTTTCCCGCACCATCCGAGCCGACCAGACCGTAAATCTCACCTGCCCCCACCTGCAGGGAGATTCCATCCACAGCATGTGTTGACCCAAAATGCTTGTGAAGGTTGGAGGCTTTTACCAGAAAATCCATCACGTCAATTCCCATTGAGGTTGCATGGATGGATGACGACCAGAGCTGTATCGACCGCCAATCCTTCCAATTGCCGGCGGTTGGGACGCATGGGAAGACCATGCGCCTTTTTCATGATCCACCCGACCATGCGCGGATGACGTTCCAGGCGGATCTCAAGAAAATCAGCAATTCGGGATGCATCGGTCAGTACCTCCGCAGATCCACGGAAACGATTTGCGCCCACGCGTACTTCCACCTGCGGATTCGATTGGATGTTGCGCACCCAATCCGCCTTGAGTCCCCGCGCCGCGCCGACGAAGTAATCGGATCCGATCCTTTCGTATTGCAAGGGAGTGACGCGCGGCCTGCCGGACTTCCTGCCGGTGGTCGTCAACAGCAGGATAATCCTCCCAATCACCGGTCCCAGACTCACTGCATACAAAAAGCGATGGATTTTTTGGATGTTCTTCATCTTCGCCCAGTCGAACGCTCCGGATTTCACGCAGCCTCCCTTCGTTCGAAAACCAGCAACAGTTTACTGAAAGACCACATCAGCCGGCATACCGATCTTCAACCTGCCCTGCGGATCGGTGACGCTCAATTTGATGGCATACACGGTCGAGCTGCGACCCTCCACGGTTTGAACATTGCGAGGGGTGAATTCGGCCTTGTCTGCAATTTGTATGACCGAGGCGGTAAACGCCTGATCCGGAAACGAATCCACGGAGACCTCCGCCCCCTGACCCAAATGGATCTCGCCATACCGATCTTCAGGGATGTAGACCGTTATGGTCAGTTCGGTCAACTGACCGAGGACAAAGGCAGTCGAGCCCGGCTGAACGAACTCACCCGGCTCGACGTTACGGGTGAGGACCACGCCATCCATCGGGGCAGTCACAGTGAGTTTGTCAATCTGCGTGTCGATCAGCGCCAGGCTTGCCTTGGCCTGGGTAAGTGCCGTCTCTGCCTGATTCAACGATTTCGCGGCGGAAATCACCGCGGGAGATTCGGCACCGGTTTGGAGGGAAAGCAGGCGCGCATACGCCGCATCGTACCGCTGTTGGGCAACCACAACCTGCCCGCGCGCATACTCCACGTTCTCCTCCGCTTCCGTGTTCGTCAGGGCATTGAAGTCTGTCTGCGCGGCGTTCAGTGCATCGAGCGCGGTATTGTAGTAATCGTAGGCCGCATCCTGAAGCCCGCCGCCTTCGATTGCGTTCTCCGCCTGCACCTTCACCTGGTCCGCCACTAGAAAAGCCGCTCGGGCTTCCGCCAATCGTTTTTCTGTGCTGATGTATTCCGCATTATTCAGATCCGAGATAACCCTGCTGAGATTGGCATTTGCCTCTTCAAGCGCGGTTTTCGAGGAATTCACCTCCTCTTGCGCGGCCGCAATCTGCTCGCTTTGTTCGAAAAACCAGGCCGGCTGGTTAAACTCATCCGGTGCGGAGAATCGCCAATCCAGTGCACGCAGGTCTTTTTGCACGGAGAGTGCAGCCTGCAAGGTCTGGTCATACTTGGTTTGTGCGGTCGCCAGGGTGGCTGCAGCCGAATCCACCTGGGCTGTGGCGACCTCGCGCTGCGCGGTCAGCAGGCTGGGATCCAGCTTGAGCAGCGGGTCGCCCTGCGAAACAACCTGGCCCTCGTGGACCAGCACTTCGATGACCTTTCCGGCCATCTCCGGCGCCAGGTTCACCTGAACCGCCTCGATGAAACCGGAAGCGGTCAGCGCTCCGTCCTTCTCATTCACGCTCTGGGTATAGATGAAATAAGCACTAACCGCAATGATGAGGACCAGAAGGACAATTGCTGGAACAGGCGGACGTTTGTGGTTCATCGATTACTCCTTTGTTCCCCTCCCCTGTTGCATCCCACTCCTGGCATGCGAATGGAAGTGTCCGGGAGGAAAGCGGATCGGGATGGGATTAATCAAGGCGTTTATGGAACCGCGTGGCGGCGGCAGTCATGATTCCGGCAGCAAACAGGGTCATGAGCAAAAACTGCGTTTGTATGTCGGCCAGGCCGACTCCCTTCAGCAACAGGGATCGAATGATGAACAGGTAATATCGCAAGGGTATGAGATACGAAATCCATTGCAGGATTTTCGGCATGGCTTCCAGCGGAAAGAAGAAGCCCGAAAGAAAGATGCTCGGCAGTAGGGTCAGCCACACGGTGAGCATGGCCTCCTGCTGGGTGTTGGCGATCGTGGAGGCAAACAGACCAATGCCCAGACCCGTGACGAGAAAGATCCCCGAAGTGAGCAGGATCAGACCGAAATCCCCGCGGATGGGCATGCCAAACCACCAATGACCGACTGCCAGCACTTCGATGATGTTGAAGAATCCGAGAAAAACGTACGGCATGAGTTTGCCGACGACCAGCTCCCAGGGACGGATGGGGGTGACAATCAATTGCTCGATCGTGCCGCGTTCGCGTTCACGCACGACCGGGGTGGCGGTAAGGATGGCTGCGATGGCGTACAGGATCATTCCGATCACACCGGGGATCATGAAGTGCGCGCTCACCATATCCGGGTTGTACCAAACGGTGGTATGAACGGTCACGGGCTGTTGGACTCGCAAGCTCATTCCGGTCCTTGCGAAAGTTTCGGTTAAAAGGTCGATGGCATGCGCCTGACTGATGAGCTGCGCTGCCGAAAGCGCGGTGGAAGCGCTGGTCGGATCGGATCCGTCCAGGATAAAAGCCACCTGAGCGTTGCCCTCGCTCAATCGCTGGGCATAATCTGGTGGGATGATGACCGCTGCGCGCGCCACTCCGGAGGCGATCAACCGCTCGATCTCCGCCTCCGAATCCACCTGGAACGCAATGCGGAAGTAATCCGCAGCGCGATACGCATCCAGCAGGGCGCGCGATTCCGGGCTGCGGCTCTGGTCGAGCACGGCCAGAGGAATATTGCGGACGTCGCTGGTGGCGGAATACCCCAGCAGGAACAACTGCACGATCGGGATCACCAGGATCATCGCCAGCGTACGCACGTCGCGGAAGATCTGGATGAATTCCTTGCGGATGATGGATGTTAACCGTGAATTCATGAGGGCTCCTTGATCACACCGTGCAGGAAAATATCCACATAGGCTTCCAGCGGCTTTGCCGGCATCAATTTCCTGAAAGGCGAGTCGCCGATGATGATATCGGTGATCATGTAGGATATGATCAGCCCAAAAAACGAACGCGCCAGCACGGCAGGGTTCTTTACACGCAACCCACCCCTGGCCTTGACCAGTTTGTCGAAAACGGGAAGAAGCTTGGGAGCAACTTCGGACAGGAGAAGTTTGCCATGCCTGCCATGAAACTCGACCAGCTCGATGAACATCAGCTTGATGAAGCTCGGTTCCCTTTTGATTTCATTCATGCTGATCTGTGCCGCGTTTCGGAGAAAATCCTCGGCTGTTTCCCCCTGCGCTTGCAGGATCAACGGCAGAATCTTCTTATAGGGGTGCCGGTCTACAACGATCGCCTCGAAGATGTCCTCCTTACCGGCGAAGTGGTTGTAGATCCCGCCCAGCGCCAGTCCCGCGTGTTCGGCAATCTGCCGCATAGAGGAGGCATGGTAGCCGTTCTTGACGAACAAATCCATGGCCGCATCTTCGATGGCCAGGCGGGTGGTTTCGCCTTTCGTGGGAGCGTCCTTCACTTTATCGGGCATCGCACCTATCCTTCAATAAAAACGAACGTTCGTTTTTATTCTACCTGGTTGGCCCGGTTTGTCAAGAGGGGATTCAGGTAGTGTTTGTAACATAGGCGGTTGGTGAAATTTAGAAATTCGCTACGCAAAGGCCATGCCAGGCGGTTGTCAGGCTAGGGCGTGCATGTTCCGGCCAGCA
>VGNF01000290.1 GCA_016866195.1 Chloroflexota bacterium
AACACGGCGGGGTCGAGGCCGATCTGACCGTCACACGCCTCGGCAAGGAGCGATTCTGGGTCATCACCGGCGCGGCATTCATCGGCAATGATCGTGCGTGGATGGAGATGCACGTTGACAACAAGGATGGTGAAGTATCCATTCGTGACATCACCGAAGAGTGGGCCTGTCTGCCGATTTGGGGCCCAAAGGCGCGCGACCTCCTGGGCAAGATTACCAGGGATGACATTTCAAACAAGGTGCACCCATACCTGATGACCAGGCAGATCAACATCAATGGCACCGGGGTCTTTGCCCAGCGTGTGAGCTACGCGGGCGAACTTGGCTGGGAACTATATGTGCCTTACAATCGTGCCACCATGCTTTGGGACCTGCTGCTCGAAGCCGGCCAGGAATTTGGGATCGAAGTTGGCGGTTACAAAGTGCTCGACGCGCTGAGGCTTGAAAAAGGCTACCGCTACTATACGGTCGACGTGACCCAGCTCGAAACACCCTATGAGGGCGGTCTTGGATTCTGTGTGGATTTGAACAAGAAGGATTTCATCGGGAAAGCCGCGCTCGCCAAACAAAAGGCGGAGGGGATCAAGCGCAAACTCTGCACGCTGGTCGTGGACGGGGATGAATTCACGCAGCTGTACGGTGGTGAAGCCATCTATCATGAAGGCAAAGTGCTCAGCCGGGTTCGCAGCGGAGGCTGGGGCTACACGGTAAAGAAGAACATTCTTTATGCCTACCTGCCTGTAGAACTCGCAAAAGCCGGAAACCGATTCGAAGCAGAATTGATTGAAGGTCGGCACATGGTGGAAGTGACTGCGACTGTATTGTTCGACCCGAAGGGAGAGCGGCTGCGCGCCTGAGATGGCCAGATCCGGAACCAGATCCAAGTCCGTTCGCCCGGCCTATGTGGGATTCGGGATGCTGACTCCCGTCTTCATCATGGCGCTGGACAAGCTGCCAAAGCACAACACCGGCGCGGTCGTTCATGAAGTCAGCGAATTCGTGTACGATGACGCAGCCATCATCGCCTGCCTTTTGCGCCAATGGAACATCCCGACAGCCATGATCGGGACCTCCCTGGGGGATGATTTGCTCGGTCACGAGGTGGCGCGCAAACTGTCCGCGTGGGGCGTGCAGGGGAAGGCGCGATTTACCCGGAAGTACCGGACGCCGATCGAGGTCAATGTATCGGACCGGAAAGGGGCGCGGACGTACTTCTGGCAGCGCTCGCCCGAAATCCTTGGGACGCTGGATTCGGCAAGTCTGAGTCCAATTACCGGCGCCCGCTTGTTATACGTGGATTGGTATGATGGGGATCACATCATCCGCGCCATGGACCGGGCCAGGCAGCTCAAGGTACCGGTATTCCTGAACCTGGAACACGCGCACAAGGACCAGGAGATCTTCCGAAAGTTCGCCGGGCGGGCTACCATCTGCCAGGCGGTTACGGATGCGGCGCAGATCGGCAGAAAGCGCGCCATGTTATCGGTGGCGAGGAAGCTGCTTAAGACCGGCATCAAAACCGCGTTGATCACCATGGCCAAGCACGGCTGCCTGGTGGTGCAGGATGACCTGATCATCCGGGTGTATGCCCCGCGGGTGAAGGCTGTGGATGGGTCCGGCGCCGGCGCCACGTTTTCGGCGGGTTACATCTACGGGTACCTGAATGACTGGTCGATGGAGGAGTCGGTTCGCTTCGCGGTCGCAGCGGCCTCATTAAAGGTGACTCGCAGCGGTTTGAAGATGTTCCCCTTGAGGGACATTCGGCAGCTGGCCTCCAGGCTTCGTGTCGAGCATATGATCTACCGCAACAACCAGTTCTTTGTGATCGAAAAACTGCTCTCGCTGCCCGCGAATAATCCTCTGGTTCGCGAGGCCCGCAAGCTGGCGGATACATTCATCCCGAAGAGGCCGAAGCAGCCGATCAAGCGCAGAATATTTAAAGTGTAGGAGTTAGAGAGGAATCGTGAAATGACATTCTCGACGTTACTATTGGAAGACCAGGTGGAACGGATTCACTCCGCTTCGTTGGAAATCCTCGAGCAGGTTGGTCTGCTGGTCCGCTTCAAACAAGCCCGGGAGATCTTTACCAGGCACGGCGGGATGGTGGATGAAGAAACCCAACGGGTCCGGCTGCCGGCCAAGGTGGTGGAATCGTACCGAAGCAAGGCGCCATCCTCGTTCACCTTTTACGCGCGGGATCCGAAGTTCGACCGCACGATCCCACGCGACAGCCCGGTGATCGTCACGGCCAGTTCGGCGCCGGACATCATCGATCCCCGTACCGGCACGGAACGGCGCGCGGAATCCTCCGATATCGCCCAGATCGCGCATCTCGTCCATGAACTCCCCGGGTACGATATATTTTCCATCTCCACCCTGGCGGAGGATGCGCCGCCGGATCAATTTACGATCTCGGCCTTGTATCCCGCCCTCAAGTATTGTCTCAAACCGATCCGCGTGACGACCAAGGACCGGGCGGATGCGGAAGCGGTTATGCAGATGGTGTACATGGTTGCCGGCGGGGAGCAGGCATATTGTGAGCATCCTTTCCTGACGCATCACTACTGCCCCGTGGTTTCCCCTCTGACCATGGATCATCTATCCACCGAGATGGTCATCTATTATTGTGAAAAGGGATTGCCGGTGTATCCCACGATCGTGCCCAACGCGGGATTAACCTCACCCATGTCGATGGCCGGGACGCTGGTCCAGGGGAACGCGGAATTTCTGGCGATCGCCACCCTGATGCAAATGGTGAAGGAGGGCACTCCGCTGATCTACGCAACCCTCGGCACTGTGGCAGACATGCGATCCGGCGCGTATACTTCCGGCGGGATCGAATGCGGGATGCTGCACATGGCCTTTGCGCAGCTTGCGCGCTTCTACAATGTCCCTTGCGGCGGATACGTCGGATTGACCAATTCGAAATTGAACGACGCTCAATGCGGGTATGAGACGGGCATGTCCGGCATTGCCGGATTGCTGGCAGGCATGGATATGTTCAATATCGGCGGGTTGATCGACGCGCTCAAAACCTTCGACTTCGCCAAGGCCGTGATCGATGATGAGATGGCGTTGATGATGAAGCGCATGAAGCGCGGGATTTCGTTCAGCGAGGACGATCTGGCGGTGGACCAGATCAAGCAGGCGGGTCCGGGCGGTTCCTACATTACGGCCAAGCACACGATCAGCCGCATGAAGACCGAGGCGGTGATGACCCGTATGGCCGACCGGGACGCACGCACCATCTGGGAGAAGAAGGGCTCCCTGGATATTCACGCACGAGCCATGAATCGCGCCCGCGAGGTCATGGCGAATCACACCGAACCGCTGATCCCGCAGGAATTGGACGACCAGCTTTGCAAGGCGTTTCCGGGATTGGTCGCAGGCGAATTGGCGCCCTTCTAAACACGTGAGGCATAGAATCGCATTGAGAGGAAATTCTCATGTTCGGTTTTTTTAAACGAAGGGAGAACCTCTTTCATCAATTGATCGAGGACCAGGCGGCTCTCACCTATGAAGGATTAAACCTGCTATCAAAGTACTTCGAATCGGGAGAGTCACAGGTTGCCGAGGAATTGTCGCTCAAGGAAAAGGAGGCGGATGAGGTACGGCGCATACTGATCGATGAATTGAACCGCACCTTCGTCACTCCTTTCGACCGCGAGGATATTTTTGCCTTGTCCCGTTCGATCGACGATATGATCGATTATGCGGATACCACGGTGATGGAGATGGTCATCCTGAAGGTCGGGGCGACGCCTCACATGCATCGAATTGCCTCCCTGCTCAAGGATGCCGCCTATGAAATCTGGCACGCCGTGCAAAGATTGCCGAAGAACCCGAATGTCGCGATCGACCATGCGCAAAGGGCAAAAGCCCTCGAAAACCGGGTGGAGGCGGTGTATCGCGAGGCGGTGGCCGATCTGTTCAACGGGCCCGAGGACGTGCATCACCTGGTGGAAATGCTGAAGCTGCGCGAAGTCTACCGCCACCTTTCCAACACCGCCGATCGCGGCGATGAGGCCGCTAACATTCTTGCGGATATTGTGGTGAAAAAGGCTTAGGGATTCCATTGGAACCGGTAAATCAGAACGGGG
>VGNF01000291.1 GCA_016866195.1 Chloroflexota bacterium
TTTTTTTCACGCCAATCCACCCACAAGCCGTTTCCGCTCAGGAATACCGGTCCGCGAAACGTGCGTTTGGGAATGTAGTTGCTGGCATAGATACGAATGATCTCCTCAGCCACATCCACAGCCTCGGCCAGCAGATCTTCATGAATGATCTCCAGATTGTCGTCACTGGTGTGATATTCGGGATAAGGGAAGCGTGTGATGGATATGCACGGCACGTTGACGCCGGGTCCGTTGATCACACGTTCATCGTTGGCCGCGATCTGCGCAAAATCCCCCTGGCGGTAGGATCCAAACTTTTTTCGCAGAACGTGAGCCGCAACCCGATCCAGCAGATGATCCGATTGAAGGGAGTGCTGCAGAGCCAGCGAATTCTCGTTCCCAAGCGAGTCCACGAACAGGCCGCCGCGCAGGTTGGGAATGAGATCTTCATGATGAGCCAAATAGGCGATCGTGCCGATGGTCTCGGGTCCGAACCAGAAGCGCAGGCTCAGCGAACCGGGCGGCAGCGGCTTTTCGGCGAACCGGCGGGCAAGCTCGATCTCCACCACGACGCCGGAGAGATTATCGTTCGCCTGCATGGGATGACAGGTATGCGACATGATGATGAGTTCGCCAGCGGATGGATTTGGGCCGCCTTCCGGGTGGGTCAAGCCGACGCCAATTCGAAATCCCCGCTCCGGATCGGTGACGAATTCGGAGCGAATGAGCGCGTGGTATTTTGCATCCCGCGGCAGCGCATCGAACTTTTCTTTCGAGAGGCAAAAACCCCAGTCACGTTCGTAGTATTTGAACTCCCAGGGAATGGCAAGGGGACGCTTATCGCTGTATCGCAAGTGCGGCTGCAATTCATCCCAAGTGAGAATCGCATCGACAGGCAGGGAGTAGGAAATGATATGCACCGGGTTGTCCTGAAAATCCACAATTCTTCCGCCTTCTCCGGTCATCAATTCGAGATAAGCCTCGTGCACAACGTATCGTTCCGGCACCCGCCAGGTCCACACGGGCTTACCCGGGGCATAATTTTCAATCCCATAACCAGAGGAATCCGGCATGTACGACCCGATGATCTGCAGCGTTTTGTCCATGTCCTCGGACGCCAGCGTACGGTGCAGCGGCAGCAATTCACCGAGTATCGATTTCAGGGAGGAGTAGGATCTGGACATGTGCGGTTCGCTCACCCACCGATGAGCCCCATCCATCAATAAACGCGGGTCAGGCAGCCTGCGCCTCGGAGGGGATCGGCAGAGGGATTACGAATCCCTTGGCACGGAATTTTTCCACATATTCCCGCACCATCCAGTAATCGAGACCGACCTGGTCGGCGATATCAAAGACGCTGTGTTCCCCTTCGAAGCGCATCATGATCTTTTCGATGGCTCGGTTGAGGGCAAAATTCTCCTGCCAATCGACCCACAAGCCATTGCCGCTGAGGAAGACCGGTCCGCGGAAGGTTCGCTTTGGGACATAATTACTGGCAAATATACGAACCACCCGTTCGGCGACTGCAGCAGCATCGGAGAGCATTTCGTCGTGGATGATGTCAAGATTGTCATCCGTGGTGTGGTATTCATCATACGGCCAGCGATTAATCGATATGGTGGGCACGTTGACACCCGGCCCGTTCATCACGCGCTCGTCGTTGGGAGGATAATCTGCAAAGGATCTCTCCTCATGTTGGACATTCTTGACGACGTACTTCGCAATTCGATCCAGGAGATGATCCCGCTGGCGTGAGTGGTGCCAGGCGATCTTGTTGCGGTTGCCCGTCATTTCCATGAAAATGCCGCCGCGCAGGCTGGGAATCAGATTCTCGTTATGCGATAGATACACGATCGTGCCGATGGTCTCCGGGCCGAACCAGAAACGCACGCCCATCGATCCGGGAGGCAGGGGGTTTTCGGCAAGCCGGCGAGCCAGCTCGATGGTGCTGACCACGCCCGCCCCGTCGTCGTTGGCCTGCATGGGATGACAGGTATGCGCCTGCACAATCATCTCCCCCGCCTCGGGTGTGGGACCGCCTTGTGGATGGATCACCGCCGTGGCAAGTTTGAAGCCCCTCATCGGGTCGGTGACAAACTCCGACTTGATCACTGCATGGAATTTTCCGTCGCGCGGGAGCTTGTCGAAGGCATTTTTCGACATGCAGAATCCCCAATCGCGATCGTAGTACTTGAACATCCAGGGGACGGCATGCGGCCGCTTCTCGTTGAAGTACAAATGCGGCTGGAGCTCTTCGAACGCCAGGACCTTGTCCACCGGCGGGGAATAGGAAACAATGTGCAATGGATTATCCTTGAAATCCACCACACGCTCCCCACCCAGGATTTCCAGATAGGCTTCATGGACGACATACCGCTCAGGCACCTTCCAGGTCCACGCCGGATCGAGCGGTTTGTAATTCTCGATGGTGTAATTCGACGTATCGGGCATGTAGGAACCGACGATCTCGAGCGTCTTGTCCTGATCGTCCGAGGCCAGAGTCCGATGAAGCGGAAAAAACTCGGCGAGAATGGATTTAAGCGACGTATAAGGTTTCATGATTTCACCTTCTCCCAGACTCCTACACGCTTCTCCCCATGAGAGTGCGGACAGTCGTGGGTACTAGAATTTCGGATCTTCGACATAATGCAATTTCTCCGGGTGTTCACGAACGATAGCCGACATGTTGTCAAAGAACTCGTTGGCGGTCAGGTAGTGCACCTTCGCGGCTCCGACCTGTACTTCCTTGATCACGCCGGCTGCCAGCAATTCATTCATCCCGGGCACGATATAGGTCCTTACACGGTCATGCTTGCGAACATACATCGAGTAGGTCCTGACCTGCGGTCGGCGGTCATACCCCACGTACAGTCCGGAGAACTCCTTCACGCGGCGGTAATCGCAGCCGACATTATATTCAATGTAATGATGCATCGAGAAGGAATTGTTGAAATCCAGACCGATGCTGATGATGGTGGCGTTCAAGCGGTGGAACAAGGCAAAGACGGAGTTCGGCCCGTAGGCCTCCACATCCTCGGTTTGGGAAAACTCCCCGGCCAGCGGCCCCAGGACGCTGAACGAGTAGATCGGGTGGGGAGTGCGCAAGGCGCCCGGCCGCAGGCGCGCCATCTCGGTGATCATGCCCATCTTCGAGGGTGTTTCCATCACGTCGAAGTAATGAGTTTCCGTCCAGGACTGAAAGTTAAATGCGGGGAACAATACGGTTCCCTTCGGACCTACCAGCTCCCGCATCACATCGATGGCCGCATCCACACCTCCCTCCACACCGCCGAGGGATTTATAGGAGGTGTGCACGACGATCGTTTGCCCCTGTTCGACATCGACCTGGCGGAATCCATCCAACATTTCCTTAAACGTGAGCATGCATGTCCCTTTCGATCATGTTTTGATAGGTGTCCATTAACACCGCGGCGTTCCGGTTCCAATCCGCCTGCCTCTCGGCGGTGCGGCGGCCGGCGCGACCGATGACGGGCAAATATTCCCGTTGATCGATCGCCATGCAGATCCTTTCCACGAGGTGATCCACATCCCCATCCCTGAACAGCCAGCCGTTCTCACCTTCCGTAATCCATTCGCGGTTGGCCGGGATATCCGAAACCAGGCATGGCAGACCGCAGGCCAGCGCCTCCATCAAAGAGACCGAGGAACCGTCCACATGGGAAGGCGAAATGTACAAATCTGCCATGTGATACCAGTCGGGCAGATTCATTTGTGAAACCTGCCCGCCGAAGGTAACGCGATCAAGTACTCCTCCGCTCTGCAGGATTCCCCGAATGTTCGAAGCCTGAGAACCCCCGGAGAGCAGGATCAGATCCACGTGATCGTGTTTTCCAGCCACCTTCACGAAGGCGTGCGCAAGCAGGTCCACGCCATAACGCAATTCCCAGGAGCGGTTGCAGAAGAGCGTGAAGGCAAGGCGGTTGGTTTCTTCCCGGTCGGCCGGTTGAAAATGACCCAGGTCGATGCCCCAGGGAAAGACAACCGTCTTTTCAGGGTTCATCCCGTAAGTCACAGCCTTGTCCCTTGTCACAATTGCATCGCTTGTGAAATAATCCGACCGCTTCAACGTATAACGCCCC
>VGNF01000292.1 GCA_016866195.1 Chloroflexota bacterium
CAGCAATCCTCCAGGTGTGGTTTCCAGGGTTGCTCGGGGCCTGAAATCCAATCGATCACCCGCTATTCGCCGTCATCCACGTATGGCATTAACACGCAAACATCTTCTATCTTCAGGGCCGTGGATTGGGCTTATCCGGGAGACCGCTATATTGATATTGTAGCGGGCGCCAACTATGCAGATGATATGTCAATCTCGGACTATGCCACTTACCTGACGATGGGAAAACCCCTTAGCATGGCTGAATTCGGACCCGACACCGATGGTCCATTCGTGGAAAGCGGTACCTGGAACACTTCGCTGATCATCGAACGGATCAGGAATGATTACCCCCGTATTGCCTTCTGGGTCACCTGGCATAGTTATCCGGAGGCAAGTTGGTCCATGGTGTCCAACATCGACGCAGATATCCTCCTTGCGGATCCCTTCGTGATCATCTGTGACGACTTTCCATGGAATCCTAAATGAGAAAGATGCCGGGGCGGCAATTAAGCTACCCTGATTTGGTTGATAATATCGTATCCTCTCGACGTACTATTATCCCTATATACAGTATCCCTTTGGGGGCACAGGAACATATAGTCCATCTGTTCCATATGGTACTTTTTTGTTGAAAACGCTCTGGCATCAGAGCGTTTTTGCAACGTGCTTTGGGGTCCTACTCCATTACCAAGCATTCTCCTACCTGGCAGAGAAGTTGCTTCCGCTCTGACTTTCACGGTCAGTCATTCCAAGGGTTGCAGAGATTGATCATCCATATGCTGTGGAAAAAAACCATTCTCATCGGATGGAGCGGGGCTTAATCAAAAGCGCTGAATGATAAAGGGCTGTCCCAAATAGACAGCCCCTTAGTTCGCCGAGAAGGTGGATAAGCGCCTTCAGAATAAGAATGGAACAGGATGGTGTTACTTCAAAGCTTCCATAATCGCCGTGACATTGAATCGCATCATCTCCAGGTAACTTGCTGCCGGGCCATTGGCGTCGCTCAGAGAAGCATGGTAAATCGAAACGAGTTTCACGCCGGTATCCTTCGCTACCTGGGCTGCAAGTTCCGGATTAACCGTCAAACCGACGAAAACGGCGTGAACCCCAAAATTGCGGATATCATCTTCAAGAGCAGCCAGTTCCTGGGCAGAAGGGGCAGCGCTAGTGCTGAACGAGCCAGTGATTGTGCCCACCTGTAAGAAACCGTATTCGTCGGCAAAATAACCGAACGCGGCATGGTCAGAGACCAAACCGCGCCTCTCCATCGGGATTTGATCCACCATGGACCGGATCCAGGCATCCAGATCCCGCAGCGAAGCGGCATAGGCTTCGGCATTGGATTGGTAGGCGGCGGCATGTTCCGGGTCCGCGGCAATGAGCGCCGCAGCAATGTTGTCCACCCATATGAGCACGTTGTTAGGGTCCATCCAGGTGTGCGGGTCGCCACCTTCGTGGAGATGTTCTTCACCTTCGGTCTCTTCGCCCTCGTGGTGATGTTCTTCAAGGGCTAGAAGTTCGATCCCGGTGGAGACTTCGATCAGTTTGCCAACGGCTCCGGCGCTTTCAAGCAATGGTTCGAGGAACTCCTCCAGCCCGGCGCCATTGGCGAAGACGATCTGCGTTTCGGCTAGGGCAACGGCATCCTGCGGACGCGGCTCGAAGGTGTGAGGGTCTGTGCCAAGCGGCAGAAGTAGAGTCACATCGACGTACTCTCCACCCACCTGCTGCACTACATCCGCGACAATGGATGTGGTTGCCAGAACTTGAAGCCTGTCATCCGCAGACGGGGCGGCCGCGCCGCAGGCCGAAAGCAGCAGGACGGCAATTACCAGCAGGGAAAGAAATGTGATTTTGGTTTTCATGGTTTCTCCTTTGTGAAATTGATATTCTATTTCAATAATAACGAACATTTTTTATCGGGGCTCCCCCTGCCCCGATATTAACGGTTAGAAGTACCTGGGAAATTTGGCGTGGATATATGCCGAAGCGATCATTAACAGAATGATGACGAAAACCATCGCCAGCAGGGTTGGGCGGATACGTCCCACAGAGCGGCCTTTAGCCTGTTGCTTCTTGCGTTGTTTATTATCCATGACGACGCCAAATGTAGCAGTCATGGGGACGGCGGCACAAAACATGCACATGTTGATTTCCTTCTGGTTATTTACACTCGGCGCAGACACCGGAAACCTGCAACCAGTGATCCTTGATCTCGAAACCGGTTTGTTGGCTGATGCGGGAGAAAAGAGACTCCAGGTCATCGCCATCGAAGAGGACGGCCTGCCCGCATCGCTCACAGAGAAGAAGGTGCTGGTGTCCAACTCCTGCTCTCAAGAACGCCTGGCAGCCCTGCTCCTGATGGACGCGCTGGATGAGTCTCAACTCTTCGAGTTTCTCCAGCGTGCGATAAACCGACACCAATCCAAGATGCAAATGTTTCTTGCGAGCCGCATCAAAGATTTCCACGGGAGTCAGCGGGCGTGGTGAGGACACAATTACATCCACCACAGCACGACGGGCGTCGGTTACACGACCGTCTGTGGATTTTAGTTTCTCCAACCAATGATCAGTTCTAGTGACCATGATGCCTACTATTGATAATGTTTTTCAATTATAGGCTATTCAGGATATTTCGTCAAGAACACACTTTATGTTTTATGGCTTTCTCAAAGTCGGGTAGAAGGGGTAGTAAGAAGGGCGAAAGCCTTGTCGATGTGACAAGAGAACCAACGTCTGGCCTGGGCAGCGTTCTGGAAATTGGCTTGCCGGATGAGAGCTAAAACGAGATTGTTGAGAGAAGCCATGATTTTGGCGGCATTCCCAACGGTCATGCGAGTGGCATCTTCTCTCAAGGTGACATCGCGGCGGTAATGCAAGCCTGTCTCAATACCCCAATGAGTACGTCGAACATTGAGCAAGGTCAAGGGGGTGGCTTTCTGGCGGGTCAGGCTGGTGATCCCGAACTCGACTTGATAAGAGGTTTTGATCGATCGTCCGTTTCTGCGCCAATCGAAATGGCGTTCCAGGCGGTAGACCTGTGCCACTTCTGGCCAACCAGAATAGGCATTCAGCATTTCACTGGTAGTGATGGTGCGCGTTTCAATTCGTCCGTGACCTTTGTTCACGGTGCGGGCGGTCAGGAAATCGGTAGGGATTTTCCCAAAGCCGGGTTTTGGATATTCGGGAGCAAAAAGGCTCTGGATATTCTGGTACAAGTGAAGTTGGTTTTCTTTCACCGGCCAAACATAATCGCCCCCGGCCTCGATGATCTGCCTGGAAACGCCCCGTTGCGTGTGCATGGCGTCGCCAGTGACCACTTTTTGGGCGATTTCCACCTGCTTCAGGGCTTGAGAAGCCTTCGTGATCTCGTTTTCCTTGCGGCCCACTTCTACTTGGGACATCACTTTGGCTTGTTCCACATCATACACGCTCAACAGATATTCTGTTCCTGTTTCACCGTCTCTGCGCTTCCCCAGCATGGCTTTCCCGTCCATGGCATACACTGTACCGTGATCTCCACTTTGGTTGTATTCCCCCACCAATCTCTCAATTTCATCTGCGTACATCTTCTCCGCAAGAACTCTTCGATACGTGTTGTGGTGAGGCATGCGAGACCACTTCAGTTGCAACATCTCCATCAGCTGTCCCTTCCGATGTTGAGCCCATTCGGCTATCTCCATCGGCGTATTCTCCCCGCACAATTTCGCCATCATGATGATCATCAACAACATATCCAAACTGTATCGCTTCCCCTTCGCTTTTCGCAAATCGGTGAGCTTGCCTAAACGATCATAGACACTGCCCTTCTCAAATTCAATCCCATTGGCGCTAATTTCTTTTTCGATACACCTTGTGCTATACTGCATTCCAGATCCTCCTCAGTTTTTTGCTTGCTTGTCGCTCGCAATTCTACCGAGAAGGATCTATTTTTGCCCCTTTGTCAAGCTACTTTGAGAAAGCCATATCGCCACAGGTACATGGGTAGTTCGGATCTACACTGAATTCATTGCATGCGCCACTGACCGGGATCGAACTGG
>VGNF01000293.1 GCA_016866195.1 Chloroflexota bacterium
ATTTTCGCTCTTTGCGTATCCGCTGGGCCAAGAAGGCGAGTAATTGGTTGGCACTCATCTATTTCGCTTGCGCACTCATCCTTTGGAAAATGTGCTTACAAACCTAATTTACGGATAGGCACTAAGTCTTGCGACACGGCTGGAGTATAGATGGGAAACCGCCCCCGGTCAAACTCCCTTTGGCCTTTGTGCGAACCCTTTTATAATAGGTCTCTTGCAAATGCCTCAAGTAGGTCGGGCCTGCAAAGTCCCCGAAGGGGGTAGCCTGACGATACTGGGACACACGGGCTTTGACAGGTTGCGAACCTGCCAAAGCTACGAATACTTTTGCAAGAGATCTACTGTGAGGCACATCCATGCGTGAGGAGATGCAATGAAGACACCCTCGTTCAAGCAAAGGTTCCAATACTGGTTCGATAATTTCATGTCCCTCGGGACAGGCGCGCTGATCGGCGGCCTGGCAGTCGTTTCCCTGATCATCATTTTCATTGCGGCAGCGGCCATCCGCATCGGAAGTCTCCGCATGGATGGCGAGACCCCTCCCAGCTTCGGGGAGGCGGCCTGGATGAGCCTGATGCGCACGCTCGACGCCGGCACCATGGGCGGCGATACCGGCCCCGGCATTCGACTGGTGATGCTGCTCGTCACGCTGGGCGGCATTTTCATCGTCTCCACCCTCATCGGCATCCTGAGCAACGGACTGGAAAGCCGAATCGATCAACTGCGAAAGGGACGTTCGGTCGTGCTGGAAAGGGACCATACGCTCATCCTGGGCTGGACGCCGCAGGTGTTCAACATCGTCTTGGAACTGGTGCTGGCCAACGAGAGCCGGAGAAGCGGGGCGATCATCGTCATCCTGGCAGACCAGGACAAGGTCGAGATGGAGGATGCGATCAAGGAACGCATCCCGGATACAAAAAACACGCGCGTCATTTGTCGCTCCGGCAGCCCGATCGACCTGACCGACCTGGAGATCGCCAGTCCGCACAGCGCACGATCGATCATCATCCTGCCGGAAGGATCGGACCCCGATACCCATGTGATCAAGTCCGTCCTGGCCATCACCAACAATCCGGGCCGCCGCGAACAACCGTACCACATCGTCACGCAGATCCGCGATCCCAAGAACATCGACGTGGTGAAGATGGTGGGAACGCGGGATGTCATCCAGCCGATCCTCACGAACGATTTGATCGCGCGCGTGGTCGCGCAGACCTCCCGCCAGAGCGGGCTGTCCATCGTGTATACCGAGCTGATGAACTTCGGCGGAGACGAAATCTACTTCAAACATGAAGCTGCGCTTACAGGCAAAGCCTACGGCGATGCGCTGCTGGCTTTTGACTCCTCCACCGTGATGGGGATTCGAAAGGCAGATGGAACCTTGTTGATGAGTCCAGACATGAAGACACGCATCGAAAGCGGTGACTGGCTCTTTGCCCTGGCGGAGGATGACGACAAGGTCCACACCTCCGGGTTTGCCCATTACCCCATCCAGGAGAGTCTGATCCGCAAAGTCTCCCAGGGCAAGCGGGCCAAACCGGAACGGGCACTGATCCTGGGATGGAACCGCTCCGGCTCGACCATCATCCGCGAATTGGATCACTACGTCGCCAAGGGTTCCCAGATCACAGTCGTGTCGGATATCTACAATCTCGACAAGAAGATCCGCCTGGAAAGCGGAAGGCTGAAGAATCAGAAAGTGACCGTACAGGAAGGCGATATCCGCGACCGCGACCTGCTGGAAAAACTGCAGGCTGCGGAGTATGACCATGTCATTGTCCTTGCGTACAGTCACCTGGAGCCGCAGGAGGCGGATGCGATCACGCTGGTCACGCTGCTGCATTTGCGCGATATCGCCGAGCGCGATGAGACTCCATTTTCCATTGTGAGCGAAATGCTCGACCTGCGCAACCGCGAACTGGCCGAAGCCGCCCGAGTGGATGATTTCATCGTCAGCGAGCACCTGATCAGCCTGATGATGGCCCAGCTCTCCGAAAACGCCGAATTGATGGACATCTTCACCGACATCTTCGACCCCGAGGGGGCGGAGATCTATCTCAAGCCAGTGGAAGATTATGTGGTTATCGGTCAGAAAGTGAATTTCTACACTGTCGTGGAAGCAGCCCGCCGCCGCGGCGAGACCGCCATCGGATACCGGATTCTGTCCGAATCCCATGAGGCGGACAAATCCTATGGAGTGCATACCAACCCAAGGAAATCAGGGATGGTCACATTCTCCCAGGAAGACAAGGTGATTGTGATCGCAGAGGGCTAAAAAATAACGGGGCGGCCCGCAGCCGCCCCGCTTTCATTCATTCTTCATGTATGCTTCTAGGGCTTCAAACAATTTCTCCAGGTCCGCCGGTTGGATCTCGCCCATGTGAGCGATGCGGAAGGTAATGTTCTTGAGCTGGCCATATCCATTGGCGATGCGCATGCCGCGCTGCTTGAGGAAGCTGTTCATTCCGCCTACATCGAGGTTCCGATCGTTGCGGATGGTTGTGACCGTCTGCGAACGATATCCTTGCGGAACAAAGATCGAAAGATCGTGAGCTTCAGCCCATTCGTGCACCATTTTCGCCATGGTCGCGTGGCGCGCAAACCGGTTTTCCAGGCCCTCCTCGAAGATGCGATCCAGTTGCCGATCGAGGGCGAAGATCAGGGACATGGCCGGGGTGGCAGGGGAGGAGTCCTTATGACGGTGGTTCTCCATGCGGATCAGATCGAAATACCAGCCTCGGTCCTCCACCTTTTCCGCTTTTTTCATGGCCCGGTCAGAGACAGCCCCCAATGCCAATCCCGGCGGGAGGGCGATGGCCTTCTGCGAGGAGGTCAGCACCATGTCCAAACCCCAGGCATCCATCTCGATCCGCGCGCCGCCGAGGGAGGAAACCGCATCCACCAGGATCAGCGCGTCCGGGGCAAGAGCTTGTACTGCTTGAGCGATCTCCCTGACCGGGTTTTGCATCCCGGTTGAGGTCTCGTTATGGACGACGGTCAGGGCTTCGAATCCGCCCCTCTTTACCACCTCGGCCACACGCTGCGGGTCGACCGGCTGATCCCATTCGAAGGAAAGTTTTTCCGCGTCCTTGCCGTTTGAGACCGCAACTTCGTACCAGCGGTCCGCGAAAGCACCGTTCACGCAACTGAGCACTTTCCGGTGAACAAAGTTGCGAATGGCGGCCTCCTGCAATCCCGTGCCGGAGGAGGCAGTCAGGTACACGCGATGGCGCGTATAGAACAGGTCCCGCGCCTTATCGGAAACCCGGCGAAAGATTTCTTCGAATTCCTTGCTGCGGTGCGGCAGCATGGCTTGCGCCTGCGCCTGCAGGACCTCCTCGGCAACATCCACCGGACCGGGCACGAACATGCGAGACATATACTCTCCTAGGCTAGAACGAAACGGTCAACGCAGGAAAAACGAGAGGACCACCAAGACAAGGATGAAGAACCCGGCCAACGCGCCGATGCGCTTGAGGTCCTTCTTGACCATGCTGTAATCGGGATTGAATTCAGCCAGCCCGGTGGAGGGATTTCGAAACTTGAACTTCTTTGCCATGGATACTCCTAGTTTTGCAGTCGCGCAAAGACGACAATGCGTTGTTTATTGACAAGATAAGGGTAGCACGAAATCAAGGTCACGGTGGGCGAGCCAGTGGAAGCCATCACCTCGACCGCGGTTGGCTCCACCAGGACCGTGCGATCGACGATATACGTATACTGCCTTTGCTGTGTATACACGATGACCTTGTCGCCGGGGATGAGCCGGTCCAGATATCGGAAGAGCTCACCGTATACATCATTATGCGCAGACAGGACCACGTTGCCGGCCTGACCCGGAGCCGCCGATCCGACGTACTGACCAACGCCCTTTTTAAGTTGTTCCCATCCATCGCCTTGAATGATGGGCGCGTCCACGTCCAGAGCCGGTATCTGCAGCCGAACCGCCTGATTGGGTGCCGGCGTGGGAATGGGGATGTTCGCCAGGGACTGCACCATCGGGCGCAGATGCTCAGGGGGG
>VGNF01000294.1 GCA_016866195.1 Chloroflexota bacterium
CGACGCTCGCAACGAAAAACCCAGGAGGGCAAATACACCCCGCCCATATTGGTCGTTGTGAACAAATGCGAGAATCGGGCAAGACGCGATCAAGTGGCGGAATTCTATGAACTGGGATTGGGCGAACCCTTCCCTGTCTCCGCCCTGCATGGGACCGGCACCGGCGATATGCTGGACGCCCTGGTCGAATCCCTTCCGCCGCACATCGAGACGGAAACGGATGAAAGCATCAAGATCGCCCTGGTTGGAAAACCCAATTCCGGGAAATCCAGCCTGCTGAACAAACTGGCCGGGGAGGAACGCGTGATCGTCAGCCCGATTCCGGGGACCACGCGCGATTCGATCGATACCAAGTTGACCTATGAAAATATGGAGATCACGTTGATCGACACGGCCGGCATCCGCCGCCGCGGCAGGATCGAACAGGGCGTGGAACAGTACAGCGTCCTGCGGACTTCCAAATCCATCGAACGCGCGGATGTGGCGCTCTTAATGATCGACGCGACGACTGGGATCACCTCCCAGGACGCGCACATTGCCGGTTTCATATTGGAGGAATGGAAATCGTGCGTGGTGCTGGTCAACAAATGGGATGCGATCGAAAAGAACAATGAGACCATGGAGGAATTCACCGCACGCATCCGCCATGAATTGAATTTCATGGATTACGTCCCGATCCTGTTCATTTCCTGCAAGACCGGCCAGCGCGTGGACCAGGTGCTGCCGATGGCTCTGCGCGTGCAGGAGGAGCGGCTGGCGCGTCTGACCACCTCCACAATCAACGAGATCATTCACAAAGCACAGGACGCGCACCCGCATCCCACGCACGCCGGCCGCGCCCTGAAGATGTATTACGGCACACAGGTTCGCTCCGATCCTCCGACGTTCATGATCTACGTCAACGATCCGAAGCTGATGCATTTTTCCTACCTGCGCTATCTGGAAAACCAGATTCGTGCGGAGTATGGATTTCTGGGAACACCGATACGGATTGTGACGAAGGGAAGGAAAGAGTGAATTTGTCGGGCTTGCAGCCCGACAATTACCCTCCGTCATTTTCCCCTTCACCCTTCGGGTACTTCGCGGGGACCTTCGGCGTGACACCTCCCAAAAATCCTTTGGATTTGGGGGAGGGTAGGGCTAAGGTCTCCACGAAGGCGCGTACCAGTCGTACGCTGTGGATAGTCCGGGGGCTACTAAAATCTTCTGTTCCAAAGTGTTGAGGTCGACCACAAACAGGTGACCTCCGCTGATCGAGGTGGTTTCCTCCACCAGCAAATATCGGCCATTGGGTGAAAATACGAGGCGGCCCACCGTCGTCCCCTTGTACACGGAGGACGGATTGCCTCCGTTCCGATTCACAAGATATACCTCCGCGCTCGGTCCGCCGGCGGTGAAACTCCCGAAATAATTGAAGGCGATCCATTTGCTGTCCGGTGACCAGACAATGGGATACAACGATCCGCCGGTAAAATTAACAAGAGTCACCGTGTTCGCCCCATCCGGTTCCATCACTTTCAACAGGTGATTCTGACTGTTGTAGTCATAGTCATCATAAGCCAGCAGACTGGCGTCCGGCGCGGCGATGAACTGCGCCTTGGTCGTCGTCGCGTCGAACATTGGGCGCGCATATCCGTCGCTGGCGCGCACAAGATACACAGAGCCGCTGCCCCCAGGCAATGCGGGACGCATAAGGATATTCTCCGTGTACCAGCCATCCATGATGTAGGGTCGCCCTTCGACCGGCAGCCCTGCGGAAACGCTCTTCAATTCCGACCCATCGCGACGGATCACGTACACATCCTCCCCTCCGAGGCCGTCCTGCGTACGGAACGCGATCCACGCGCCATCCGGCGACCAGAAAGGTGGATCGATGTATGCGAACTCCGCCAGGGCAGTCCACATGCCCGCGGCGGGATCGAACAGCCATACCTTCGTCGGCGTACCATTGGGTTGATCGGAGTAGGAGAAGGCGGCGAAATTCCCATCCGGCGACCAGCTCAAGGCGTTGATGGTGAAATTGAAGGCAAAGGGGACGTTCACGATTTGCATTTGAGGGCAGTCCGCGCCTTCCACAACGCACAGACCAGAGACGCGCGCAAGCCGAATTCCCTCCCCGGCCTGCCGCGGTTGCAGGAAGAAATAGATCTCTCCCGCCTCCTCGGCGGTCATCGTGCCGGATTCGGTCACTACTGGTTGTGATCCAGCCGGTGTAGGGATTGGCGCAGTCGGAAGTCCGGGAGGGAGCGTGAACATGGAGGCTTCCACCGGTGGATTAAGCAGCAGCGTGTTCACGATGCGTTCGGACTGCAGGACACCGCTTCCATCCTTGCTGAATTCATGAAGTTTCAAAATCAATGCGGTCTGTGTGTCAAGCCACAGCTTCCAACTGACCGGGCTATTTTCAGCAAATCTCCATTCGACGATCAATGCCTCGCGTCCCGCGGTGGAATCCAAGGCGATGGACGTGAAGACGCCGGAATTTTGTGCATAATCGGAAGGAAATGCCAACTGGGAAAGCGGTGTACCGATCTGCCCCCAGATGGGGTTGGGATAAGCCTGTCCCTCGACGAGGGGAGGGACATATTGCCCAACGCGCGCAGAATCCGGATACGGTAATGTCTCGACCTGGCCTGAATTCAAGTTGACGTTGTACATATTCGAGCCGTCGCTAATCTTTAGCTGTCGATCCAGCGAAGGCTCGTTTCCCGTCAGTTCGACTTTGTAACGGTTGTTCAACGGATCCAGCCAGACCTTCTCCTGCATGGATTGAACCGTCGAACCATCCGACGCAAACCATGTAATTGTGCCGTCCATTTGAAGGGTCATCCAGCGCGGCGCATTTTCCAGCATGGCCCGGCGAATTTCATCGGAGGTGGAAGCCAGGTCAAGGTCCGCGGCCGGGGGTGTGAGAATCGGAAAGGAGGCAGCGGGCCTTTGAGTTCTTGAACAAGCGGTTAGCAGAAACAATATCAATAGTGAAAGTCTTCTCATGAAATCACCATACCAAACAAAACGATGTCATAAATGAAAAGTTCCCGCTGTCTCACGACAACGGGAACAGGGAATTTCGCCGGATCCTAAGGCGGGGTGGTGATCGTCACGCTGTTCACGACCCAGGAAGGATCCGCACCCCCGGCATCGGAGAATTCAAGCGAGAGCGAGCCGCCGCTGACCGCCACAACGAACGTGTTGTTTGCGAATGTCCCCGCAGAGGTGTCCACATCCGCCAGGACAGTAGTGCCATTCGCCTTGACGACCATGTTGTCGTGGCCATAATCGTTGTCACCCATTTTGATGTTGACTGAGTAGGTACCATTGGGCAGGTCCACCTTGAAGGTACGGACCGCCGAAGCATGGGTGACTAAATCGCGGGTGAGATCGTCTGCCGGTGCACCCCGATCACGCGACTCGAGTCCGGAGGCATCCAGGAAACCGGGCACTCCCGCTGCATAGGTTGACATTTCATAGATCCTGGTGAACCCTGCTGCGAGCGGCGAGGAAAGCGTCCCAAAATCGTATTTGTAGGAAGCAGCCGGAATGGTCGCGGTCGCGGTCGCCGTGGAGGTTGCCGTGGCCGTGCGAGTGACCGTTGCTGTGGGAGTGACCGTGGCTGTTGCTGTGGATGTCGAGGTGGCAACTGTCCCTGTGACTGTGACCGTGGGTGTTCTGGTCGGTGTTGGAGTAAAGGTGGGAGTGAAGCCGGTGGCGGCATTGAAGATGATCGGTGCGACCCACAGCGCGCGATCGCCCGCGGGTGAACCTGTGGAAAGGATGGTGAGGACGAACTTCACATCCTGACCTGTCAGGGCGGTGAGATCGATATCAGCATTGTAGAACAATCCTTCATATCGCTCCAAAAACGACCAGAACGTCAGGATGGTGCTGCTGCCGGAAATGGAATAATCCAGGCGGAAGACCACAATACACGAGGTTGCCCCTCCTTCACAACCCACAGTCGCCCGGAACTTGTCTCCGGATTTCACACGATAGGT
>VGNF01000295.1 GCA_016866195.1 Chloroflexota bacterium
TTTTTGGACTCGCTTGGATTTGCACCTGTTGACCAGGAGCCTGGTATTTCGGAAAAAGTAGAATCCTTGCGAGGGGGAGGGTAGATTTTTAACCCGTATCGTATAGAGCAAACCGATGCCGCCAAGGATGTTGGCTTTATAACCACCTTGCCTGGGAAGTGTGTGGTTACCTCATCGGATTATTTCAAAATCCTTCCGTGAACGGGCGCAGTTAGCTCTTTCTGTTATTGAATATGTTTAAAGGGTATCTCCTCGCCCTGGCTAATTATGCTTACACAGGTCCCTCTCGCTCATAGAGAATTACCTATTGAGTAGTCGCTCGAAATAATTATTACATCTATAACTCAAAGCGGCGTCCTCGCTGCCTAGGACGGCGGTTTGTGCAGGGATTTGTTTCATAAAAAACTTACAACCGATTACTTAGCTCATCCAGGGACATTCTTAACGTTGGAAGTGCTGAATGGTAACCTTAAATTAGCCTTGGGCAGTGTCTTTAGACGCCAGCAGGCGAACAAGATGCGAAACGGGTGGGTTTGGAGTAATTCACTTACGCTCGAATTTCCTGTGAAATGGTATTATGGTACACTTGTTCTAATATGACTTCCATCGTATCGATTGACATAGAAACCACCGGCCTTGACGAAAATCGCGAAGAGATCATCGAAATTGGAGCGGTCAGGTTCAACGGTCGGCGAATTGAAGATGAATTCACCAGCTTGATCAATCCCAATCGTCATATCCCGGAATTTATTTCTGGATTGACAGGGATAGACGATGCAATGGTTCGAATGGCGCCGCGTTTGAAAGAAATTTCAATGGAATTGTTGAATTTCGTCGGCGATTCCCCTATTTTGGGCTACTATATTAAATTTGATATCGCCTTTCTTCGTAAAGCCGGGTTGTTTGAATTTCACCAGACCCTCGACACCTACGAATTAGCATCCGTACTGCTGCCGTCCGCAAGCCGCTATAACCTGGGTTCGCTGGGTCAATTACTGAATATTCCTCTTCCGGCAACCCACCGCGCTTTGGATGACGCTCGTGTAACTCAGGCTTGTTATGTACGTCTGTGCGAATTCGCGCGCGAATTGCCTTTGGAAACTTTGAACGAAATTTGCATGCTGGGCGATCATATAGAATGGGATGCCGCATGGATTTTTCAACAAGCCTTGAAGGATCAATCCCGCGCGAAGATCAAACCATTAAAGGAACATAAACAAGGACGTCCGGCGTCGTCCCGAGCATTGGAGCGCGAAGCGCCATTTATTCAGAGAAATGATCATCCTGTTCCGATCGATCCGGAAGAAGTAGCCTCGATTCTGGAATACGGAGGACCTTTTTCCAGGTATTTCGAATCATACGAACATCGCCCCGAACAGGTGGCCATGCTCAAGTCAGTGGCTTCTGCACTCTCCACCGGTCAGCATCTGATGGTGGAAGCCGGCACTGGAGTCGGCAAGTCCTTCGCCTACCTGGTGCCGGCAGCCTTATTCGCAACCCACAACCAGACTCGGGTCCTTCTATCGACCAATACAATAAATTTGCAGGACCAGTTGATCAAGAAGGACATTCCGGATCTTCAAGCGGCACTCAATTTGGACGTGCGGGCCGCTATTCTAAAAGGACGATCCAATTACTTATGTCCGCGTCGTCTGGATTTCCTGCGCAAGCACGGTCCGCGGGATGCAACCGAAATGAGAGTGCTCGCCAAAACGCTTGTCTGGATCCTGGAAAACACCAGCGGAGATCGCAGCGAGATCAATTTAACAGGACCTGCCGAGCGCGAAGTGTGGACCAGGTTGTCTGCTGAGGATGAGGTGTGCACCGCCGAAACCTGCGCCGGGAGAATGGCGGGAGCCTGCCCCTTCTATCGAGCTCGCCAGGCTGCTCTGGAATCTCACCTGCTGGTCGTCAACCACGCATTGCTCCTCTCGGATATTGCCACGGGCAGCAAGATTCTGCCAGAGTATGATTATGTGATCGTCGACGAGGCGCATCATATGGAATCGGCGGTGACCAATGCGTTGTCCTTTCGTCTAACTCAGAATGATGTGGAACGATTATTTAAGGAATTGGGTGGCTCGACCTCCGGCTTGCTGGGTCGGGTGCTTGCCGACACACACGATCTCTTACGCCCGGCTGAATTCGGCCTTCTGCAGCAGAAAACGAGACAAGCCACAGACCAGGCTTTTCGCGTCGAACAACTTGTGAAGGAGTGCTTTTCTTCTCTCTTGGAATTTGCTGTAACCCAGAGGGAAGGTCAAACGGAAAGCAACTACTCCTGGCAATTGCGGATTACCCCGTCGGTGCGGACCATGCCTGGCTGGGATGAGATCGAGAGCATTTGGGGACAGACGAGTGAAACAATCAAATTGCTGGGAAAAACCTTGGAGGAAATACATCGAGGTCTTGGGGAGCTTCTATCTGAAGGACACGAAAAAATCGAAGATGCGTCAGGAATGCTGGGAACCCTTATTCGCAGATTGAACGAAGCCGAGGCAGCTGCCTCAGGATTAATTCACGAACCTACGAACGAACAAATCTACTGGGTGGAAATCCATCCAAGAGGAGAGCGATTATCTCTGAATGCGGCTCCCTTGCGCGTTGGACCACTGGTGCAAAAACATCTGTGGTTTGATAAAACCAGCGTCGTTATGGCATCCGCCACATTGACGACTCATGGGGAATTTGGATACATTCGCGGCAGGTTGATGGCCGAGGATGTCGATACCCTTTCACTCGGCTCCCCATTTGACTACGGGGCCAGCACTTTGCTTTACGTAGTCAATGACATCGCAGAGCCAAATGCGCAAGGGTATCAGCAAGCCTTGGATCGCGGATTGATCGCAACTGCCAAGGCGACGCTTGGCCGGATGCTCGTGCTCTTCACATCCTACGCGGCTTTGAAAAAAACTGCCCGCGCGATCACCGCCTCTCTGGCACGCGAGGATATTTTTGTTTTCGAGCAGGGAGAAGGGGCCTCGCCGAATGCGCTGCTGGAATCCTTTCGCAGTACGGATCGTGCAGTCCTGCTTGGGACGCGGTCGTTTTGGGAAGGGGTGGACGTCCCAGGCGAGGCATTATCCATGGTGGCGATCACAAAACTTCCGTTCGATGTCCCCACTGATCCGATCATTGCCGCACGCTCCGAATTGTACGAAGACCCCTTCAACGAGTATTACCTGCCGGAGTCGATCTTGAAATTTCGACAGGGGTTTGGGAGATTAATCCGAACAGCATCGGATCGGGGAGTTGTGGCAATCCTTGATCGACGCGTACTTACAAAACAATACGGCCGACTTTTCCTCGAATCTCTCCCGCAATGTACATCTCGCCAAGGACCGCTCGGCAGTCTTCCAAAGATGGCTGCTCAATGGCTGGGATTGTAATCCGCAAGAATTACCCCACCAGGCTCAGAAATGCCTCCACGATTTTTGGATCAAAGGAAACGCCTGCCTGGCTAGAAATATATCGACGAATATCATTAGGCTCCAATCCCTTTCGGTAAGGCCGGTCAGAAATCAACGCATCCCACACATCAACAACGGTGAAAATGCGGGCTGCGAGCGGGATCACCTCTCCGCGCAAGCCATGCGGATATCCGGACCCATCCCATTTTTCGTGATGGCAATATGGAATATCCAGGGCGGGTTCGAGAAATTTAATCGGCTTAAGCATCTCATACGCGTAAACTGGGTGTTTTTGCACAATCATCCGTTCTTCCGGCGTGAGATCACCGGGTTTCAGCAGAATGCCATCTGGAATTGCCATTTTTCCGATATCGTGCAGCAAAGCTCCACGTCTGATGTGAATGAGCTCGCTGTCGCTCAACTTGAGTTTGCGTGCCAGCTTCTCCGTCAGAACAGTAACACGCTGCGTATGTCCTTCCGTCTCCCGATCTCTCAAATCGAGAGCGCGCACCCAGCCTTCCAAAGTCGCCTGATAAGCTTTTTCCAGTTCGTTGTTACTTTCCTTGAGACCATC
>VGNF01000296.1 GCA_016866195.1 Chloroflexota bacterium
CCCCACAAACTGGCCGATACCCACCGAAACCGGGTACAAATTCTCCTTGCCCAGAAGATATACAAGCGGCTCAAAATACTGGTTCCATACGAAGAAGAAGTGGAATATGGTGACCGCGGTGATGGCCGGTACTGCCTGCGGGATGATGATCGAGATCAGGATCCGCAGCGGACTGGCTCCGTCCAGCATGGCTGCCTCATCCAATTCCTTCGGGATGCTCATGAAGTATTGTCGCAACAGAAAGACATCATATGCATTGGCAAAAAAAGCCGGTACCAGGAGCGGCAGCCAGGTTTGGGTCCAGCCAAGCTTGCTGAACAGGATGTAGAGCGGGATGATCGTGGCCTGCGGCGGGAGCACGATCGTGGAGATCAGGACGATAAACAGGATATTCTTGCCTGGCAGCTGGAAGCGGGTGAAGCCATAGGCCACCAGGATACAGGCGATCAAAGTACCAATCGTGCTGATGCCCGCTAGCAGCAGGCTGTTGCGAAACAGACGTGGGAAGTTGACCTGTTCCCACGCATCTTGGTAATTATCCATTTTTGGGGAAAAACGATAGATTGCCTGCCATGTACGCCAGCGGCCCTCCACGTTGAACATGCCCTGCTCCGGGTGGGCAGGATCGACCATGTCACTGTTTTCGCGGTAGGGATGCACTAGGGCGAGTCGACGGGTGCTGCCGTCCTCGGTGGGCACGTTGTAAAGCGGATACTCCACACCTTCATAGTTAAAGGTGGCTTGTTCGGCCGGCCACGGCGGTGCGCCGATCGTGGTCATTTGTGAATCGAGCTTGAAGGCTGTGGAAATTACATAGCCCAGCGGCAAAAGGAAAATTGCCAAAACCAGCAGTCCGAATCCGGTTACACCGAACCTAGCCAGCACCTCACGCATCCAGAGCCACATACGGCGATAAATGAATCTGGAGGGCAAGCGAGCCGGAATGGAGGTTGTTGCCATATTGTCGCTGCTCCCGGTTTAGGAAGTCTCACCGCTGGCGTAGTACACCAGCTTCTGGCCGAAGAAGAACAAAAGCCCGGTGACGATCATCGTCACCAGAAAAATGACCATCGCCAGAACGGAGGCGTAACCCATCCGGCTGTAAACGAATCCCTCGCGGTAAAAAACCGTCGGGAAGAACAACAGGGCTCCCTGCGGGTTACCGTTGTAAGAGCCGATCAACAACGCCGGGACAAAGTACTGGAATGCAAGGATGACGCCGATGGTCACATTATAGAAGATGACCGGCGAGATCATCGGCACCGTAATATAAAAGAATTTTGTGATGGGGCCGGCTCCATCGACCGTGGCGGCTTCGTAGAGTTCGGTTGGCACACTTTGCAGGCCGGCCAGCAGGATGACCATGGCATTGCCCACTCCCCAAATGGCAAGCAGGTTCAGGGCAAAACCGGCCCAGACGGGATCAGAAAACCAGCGCGGAGGTTCAGCGATGCCTATCGCCTTGAGCACCAAGTTTAGCCAGCCGGATTGCGCATTCATGACGCCATTGAAAATGATGGCTCCAGCCACAACCGGGATGACGCTGGGCAGGTAGAAGAGCGTCCTAAAGAGGTTGGAAAAAATCAATCGTCGAGAATTGACTATCACTGCCAGCATTAACGGGACGACCAATCCGAGCGGAATGCCGATCAGCGCGAACTTGAGGGTCACACCCATGGATGGCAGCGCGTCCAATTCAACGAACAGACTCCTGTAATTTTGCAGGCCCACAAAATTGAAATTTCCCAGCTTGAATTCCGCGGCACCCGTGTAGTCGGTGAATGATAAGAATAACGTGAATAAGATCGGCAGCAGTTGGAATGCAAAGAATCCGATGAACCAGGGCAGCAGGAACAGGAATCCGTAAGTCCACTGCCGGCGGGTATGGGCAGAAATCCCGGAGCGGGGTGATGCTGGCGCGGGGTCGGTGCGTGAGACAGTGGACATGGCGGCTCCTCACACTGTCCTGGACGCCGTCCATCTGGGGCGGCGTCCAGGATTACAACGAGTTTAACCTGAGAACAGTATGTTAGGGCGCAGAATCATACGCCGCTTGAAGATCAGCCTGCAGCTTGGCAATCGCTTCATCCATGTCCAGGTCTGGTGTCTGATCCATGGTGGTGCGGAATGCACCCAGCAGGGCATTGGCCTCAGCCAGGTTGGGCAGCCAGGCCTCGTGATTGGGCAGGTCGGGATAATCGAGCATCGCTTCGGCCACGCTCCAGTCAATCTCGTTGGGCGCGGCGGCCTCGGATTTGGCCGCGAAGAATGCCGGGCGATCAGCCACAACAGCCGGCATGCCACCGTAGATAACAGCCAGTTCCGGGTCAACTACCATGTCGCTCAGCACCTTGAAGGCAAGATCCTGGTGTTTGCTGTCCTTCAAAATGGCAAACGTGTCACCATGGAGTTTGGCGGTGATTTGTCCGTTGATGACCGGCATAACAGCTATGTCCCAGCTCATCTTGGAATTGTCGAAGCAGCATGTGTACCATGTATGCACGCGGGCCATCGCAAGGTTGCCGGACGGAAATACGTTACCCTTGTTGAACTGATCACTGTTGTAGTAGTCGGCTGTGGGCATGAAATGGTACTTCCAGATCCCATCATAATACCATTTCCAGGCTGCCACAAAGCTGTCCGGGATGACAGCCTTTCCGGTTGCCTCGTCATACGGAATACCGCCACCGAACAGCATTGCAACACCGCGGGCATCCGTCCATTGATCGTAGAAGCCGAATTGCGTGACGCTCTTCGGGTCGAACGCGTCACTGTTGGCATCGTTGCCGTTCTTGTCCACCGTCAGTTTCATGGCCAATTCCTGGAGGGTCTCGAGGTTCCAATCCTTGCCGTCATACTGTTCGCCGACCTTGTGGGGCGGATAAGGCAGTTGGGCCTCATCGAACAGTTTCTTGTTGTAGAAGATGAAGGAGGGGAACAACGCGAATGGGAGTCCAACCAGCACGCCTTCGTCCTTGGTGAATTCCAGCAGCTTTGGATCGTATTTACTGAGGTCAAAACCAGCCGCTTCTGCCAGTTGTGCCACGTCCGCAACAGCGCCTTGGAAGCTGGCGCGGCCATTCTTGCCTACGGGGCCGACGATATCCGGGGCATTGCCACCGGCGATCAGGGCTCGCAGGGCATTGTATGAATTTCCGCCGCCGCCGTCATTGTAGACGATGTTCAGCAGAACGCAGGCTTCCTTCTGTGACTTGTTGTAATTCTCCACCCAGGCCTTTTCCGCAGGGATGACATCCGCATTGGAGCCGGCGCCGAGGCCAATGTACCAGGTTAGTTGAGTGGCGCCCGGATCACAACCTTCGCCTCCAGTCTGAACCGGCGGAGGAATCGTGGGGGTTGGAACCGCGGTTGGCGCCTCTGTCGCAGCGGACTCAGCAGGAGCCTCCGTCGCAGCAGGGGCTTCTGTGGCAGGGGCCTGAGTGGCGGCACCGCCGCAGGCCGCCAGGATCATCGATGCAAGGACGATCAAGATGTTCAAAATGAATAGATTCTTTTTCATGGTGGATTTTCTCCTCTTAATATACTTTGGGATTTTCAAAATGTTGAGAAATGAAATTATCTTCGTTAACGAACTGACCTCCTTTACATTGGTTTCGGCTCATACTGACACCCGCAGGAACGGCGGAAGATAATCTCGGTGGAGAGCAACATGCTCCCATCGGTTGGTTGGTTTTCGATCAGGTGGAACAGCCGTTCCGTCGCAAGTTTCCCCACTACTTCGGTGGGCGCGCGCACGGTGGTAAGAGGCGGATTCAGGAACTGGGCAAATCCAAGGTCGTCGAATCCGATCACCGCAACGTCTTCAGGGACCCGCAATGCGTGTTCGTGCAGGGATTTGAGAACACCGATGGCCGCATCGTCATCCCCTGTGAAGACGGCATCGAACGCGATCCGCTTCTCCCTGTCAAGAAACTCATTCATGACTGCATAAGGGG
>VGNF01000297.1 GCA_016866195.1 Chloroflexota bacterium
AGATGACCAGGGCATAGGTCAGGATCACGAGGATCATGTTCCAGTGTTTGAGCAGGCCGCGTTTTTCCTGGATCATCACAGAATGCAAAAAGGCGGTACCGGTCAACCAGGGCATGAAGGCTGCGATCTCCACCGGATCCCATCCCCAGTAGCCTCCCCAGCCGAGCACGTCATACGCCCAGCGTCCGCCAAGCACCAGCCCGAAGGACAGGAACAACCAGGCCCACAGGGTCCAGCGACGGGTGAGGCGTATCCAGCGGTCGTCGGTGCGGCCCGTGACCAGTGCAGCGATGGCGAAGGCGTAGGGGATCACAAAGGAGACGAATCCAAGGTACAGCATTGGCGGATGGATGATCATACCCGGGTGGCGAAGGAGCGGATTCAATCCCTGCCCGTCCGCCGGTAGGAAGGGAATCGTGCCATTCAGCGGCGCGAAGACGCTGGTGATCGGTTGCCCTGCCGCGTCGGTCAGCAGTTGGCCGGCTGGATTCTCCCAGAACCGCAGGAAGGGGTTTTCGAAGAAGACCACCAGGCCCAGGAAGAAGGCAAGCGTGACGGAGGAGACCACGATCACCCAGGGCAGGAATTCGAAATCGCGTTCCCACTTACGCAGGGTGACCGCGCTGGCGAATGCGGCCATCAGCCAGGACCAGAACACCAGCGAGCCGGCCTGCCCGCCCCACCAGGCGGTGATCTTCAGGTAGGTGGGCATGCTCTGGCTGGTCACCTCGTAGACGAACGTGACCTCGAAGTGATTATTGACCAGCAGATAGATCAACGAGGCTGCGGAGATCGTAATCAGCGGGAAGGTGAGCAGCATGGCGCGGCGGGCGCTTTCGATCAGCGAAGCGGAGCGGTTCCGCACGCCGATGGCCGAAGCGATCACACTGTAAATTGCGACGACAAAACTCAACACTAAAATGCCGTAACCAAATTCTGCAAACATGGGGAATTCTCCGGGAGGGTGTCTCTCCAATTCAGCGCACGGGACGCCTGGAGTGTGAGAAAGGCGAAAGAAAACCTGACAGGTGGATGCCTGTCAGGTCCATTTTCAGCCGCTGGCGGCCTGCTCCGGCACAGCCTCTTCGTAACGGGTGGGACATTTGAGCAGTAATTCCTCCGCATAGAAGATGCCGTCCTCGCCGAGTTTGCCGGTCATGATGGCCTTTTCTTCGCTGCGCAGCAGATCCGGCTTGGGACCGACGTACACAACGGGAAGCCGTTGGCGTGAGGGATCGTTCACAGCCTGGTAGAGAACCTCGGCCAGACCGCCCTGTGCCTCGATCTCGTTGTTATCGCCGGTGACGTGGGCGATTTCGAAGGTGAGGGTGAGGGTCTCCGCCTCATACTGGATTGTGTCTCCGATCACAGCACCGGACACGCGCAAACTCTTCCCGACCGCGCCTGCTCCTTTTGCATTCAATTCGTCGACCGTCATGAAATACTCGGCGCTGGCCTGGGTGGAGGAAACGATAAGATAAACCACTGCCGCCAGGATAAGCACACCGCCGAGGATGAACTTTGTCTTTTGCATAATGCCTCCGATAATTGTCTTGCAGGATTGCGCAAGCAATGATCATTGTACATGGTGAGATTAATAGTCCCTGAGATTTCCGGATGGAAGGATGTCACTAATTTTTCCCGAATTTGGCGTAATTGGGTGTGATGGTGTTATAGTTGGCCGGATGAAGCTCCGCAGGCTGTCGTGAGGACGCGAACGACCATTCCATTCCTGTTGTTGTTTTCGATTCTGGCGCCCTCGCCGGCGGTGCGCGCCATGCCCGGCCGGGATGTGAACAACGATCGCGTCACGTTTGATTTTCCGGAAACAGCGACATTTTCCGCCACACTCACGGGGCCGGAGAAGATCACGAGTGTTGTGTTGGAATACGGAAACCTGCAGCAATCCTGCGGGGAGGTGATCGCCAAGGGCTTTCCAGAATTTGCTCCCTCCACATCGGGGGCGGTGGAATGGACCTGGGATATGCGCCAGAGCGGTTCGCTGCCTCCCGGCGCGACGATTTGGTGGCGCTGGCGGTACCAGGATGAATCCGGGGACAGTTTTCTTGGGGAGAAGCAGACTGCCACGTGGCTGGACGAGGTCCACGACTGGCAGAGCATCTCACAGGACGGTTTGCGACTGCACTATTATGGGAAGGATCCCGCTTTGGCCGGGTCCCTGCTCGAGGCGGGACTGGAGGGGCTGCGGCGCAACCGGGACCTGGCCGGCTTGACGCCGGACGGTCCGATCGACATTTACATCTATCCCAATTATCCCGACATGCAGGATGCCATCCTGTTCGAGCCCTCCTGGACAGGCGGGCAGGCATATGCGGATTTCAACATCATCATCATGGGCCTGTCCGAAGAGGACGATGACTGGAACCGAAACACGGTCATTCACGAACTTACCCACCAGCTTGTGGGCGCCTTTACATTTTCCTGCATCGGGACGCTGCCCGGATGGATCGAGGAGGGACTGGCGATGTTCAGCGAAGGCGGATTGGACAGCGATATGCAGTCACTGCTGGAGGATGCTATTCGCCGGGACGACCTGATCACCCTCCGATCGCTCAACGGAGGCTTTTCGGAACTGCCGGACAAAGCCAACTTGTCCTACAGTCAATCCTACAGCGTGATCAAATTCCTGATCGACACTCATGGACCGGAAAAAATGACCCGCCTGCTTACCGCCCTGCGCGATGCCAGACCGATCGATGATGCGCTGCTTGAGGTATACGGTGTTGACACGGATGGTTTGGATGATGCCTGGCGGAGATCGGTCGGTGCACCGCCGCGCATCATCGTTCAACCCACCCCACAATCCACTCCGACCTGGGTCCCCACCTTCGTGCCGATCGCCGGTGGTTCACTGTTGATCACTCCAACACCGTTCGTTGTGCCCACCTCTTCCTTTAATGAATCTTCCTCGCCCATCAGTGGCCCTCCGCTGGGGCTGACGCTCATGCTGGCGTGCTTGTGTTTGCTGATCCTGTTGATCGTTGGCGTGTTCGCTCTGGGGCTGATTGTCCGGAGACAGAATGCCGGGAAGGGCAGGGATGTCCGGGCATAGGTCGAAGCGTGCACTCCTTTGGCTGGTGGGTTTTGCCTTCCCGCTGCTCGTCGGCGCGAACCGGCCTGCATCGGGGGATTTTCAATATGGAATCCCGCTCGATCAGGCGCTCGTGTATAACAGCGGTGAGACGTCCAACCTGCGCGAATATGATCCCGCGACCACGCACGGTTCCGGGAACAAGGTCGTCTTCAGCGGTTTGGTCTCCTTTGACCCGCATTTGAATCTCGTGCCGGACCTTGCGGAAGGGTGGGAGGTCGATCCGCAGGGGACCGTTTACACATTTCACCTGCGGCCTAATGCAAAATTCCATGATGGCCGACCGGTCACCGCCCGGGACGTGGTCTATTCATGGGAGCGGGCTCTCAGTCCGCAGACCGCATCGGATACGGCAATCACTTATCTTGGGGATATCCTCGGTGCTTATGATTTTTCCTCCGGCTCGGCAGCCACGCTCAGCGGTCTTCAAGCGATCGACGACCATACCCTGCAGGTGACCCTCGACGCGCCCAAGCCGTATTTTCTCCTCAAGCTCACCTATCCCACGGCTTTTGTTGTGGACAAGGCAGATGTAGAAGAAGGCCTCGATTGGGTTCGTTCCCCCAATGGCACCGGCCCCTATCGCCTGACCGAGTGGGAGTCGAACAGTCATATTCTGTACGAGGCCAACCCGGAATTTTACCTGGGTGTGCCGTCCATTCCGTATGTGTTGATCAAGTTGTACGCGGGCGTGGATGTGCGGCTGTATGAAACTGACGAGATCGACATCGCGGGCGTGGGCTTGTTCGACGCC
>VGNF01000298.1 GCA_016866195.1 Chloroflexota bacterium
TTTTTCGTTGGAACCAGACTCTCCAATGCATCCAACGGCGCCCTGGTAACGTCGGCAACGCCGGCGTTCGTCCTGCTCTTCGCTCCATACCTGCTTGGGGAGAAATCGTCTCCCCGCCGCGTTGCCGCATTGGTTGTAGCAACGCTGGGAGTGATCGCTGTAATCGACCCACGGAATGCAGAGCTTTCCCCCTCCATGTTCCTTGGGAATCTCAGTTTGCTCGGCGCTGCGCTCACATGGGCGCTCTATTCGGTGCTGGTGAAAAAGATTTCCGCCTCCTCCGATCTAATGCTTTCTTCAACGATAATGCTTCTAGGTGGATTGCCTACAAGTCTTGCAATTGGCGCCTCTGAACTCCCCACGATTGAAATGGACCCCATAACAAGTTCCATACTATGGGGCGTGTTGTATCTGGGCGTTATTTCGACCGCCCTGGCCGTGTTCTTGTGGAATCATGCGTTTGCCACACTGCCCGCCGGCGTTGCTTCGCTAACGTTCTTTGCCCAACCCGTTGTAGGAGTTCTCTTGGGGTGGCTCCTGCTTTCAGAGCCGATTGAGGTCCTCTTTCTTGCGGGAGCATCATTGATTGTATTGGGAATATTCCTGTCCATTGAGTAAGCCGTGCGCAAGAATTGCGTTCATCCCCTCTATTCTCTGACATTAGCGAAACGACTGATAAATATCTCTTCCACGCGCGGCTTCACTGCATTCCAGCAATAATCCAGGACCAGAAATACCAACAGCCATAATCCAAGCCTCAGGAGGATATTGTGAGCGAGTGAGTGGCGGGCGATATCATTTACATCCGCCGCCCAAACGAGCACCGCCTGGGGATATGTCAGCAGGATCATGGAAAGAGGGGCAATCCAGAGGGTCTTTCGAAGACGCCATCCTATCGGTATGAAAAAAGCGGCAAGAACATTCGCGCCAAAAAAGTATACCAGCCCAAATCTCACAGGATACAGGAGCTCAGCCAGGCGAGAGTCTTTGAGGATGGGACGATAACCTGTGGCGGTGTAATAGTACACGTCCGGAGAAAAGCTTTGCCCCGCCGTTTCGTTGAACACCTTTTGGAGAGTATCCGCCTTGAAGAACCACAAGAACTTGATATATTCCCTCCTTCCCGATTTCCTTGCCCATTGACGGAAATCCTCCTGGTCTTCATCAAATAACAAGGCTTTGTTGACAAGGAATTTATCCTGGGGATCAGGATCGCGCGCCAGGAGCACCAGCTGCTCATCTACCGGCATTCCGTGGTGGCGAAAATATTCAGTGTACGTATCGGAGGGATAGATCCGCCGTGAGGTATTCATTGCCAGCGCTCGAAAGGTCCGATCGCCCCGGACCGCTAAATCTGCGCTCACAAAAAACATCAAGACGAAGGCAAGGCTAATCATCAAAACTGCCCGCCGGTAGGTACTGAACCAGAAAGACCCCAGCAGAACCGGGATGGTCATCAGAAGGAAATAAGCGAAAGTATCCCGGGTCAGGACCAACAACCATGCGATCACCAAGACCAGGGCTACCTTATATGTTTTCCATTCATCCAACGCCCAAAGAACAAGCGCGAGGAAAAGAGCCATCAAAGAAAAGGCGATCGATTCACTCCCCAAGAATGGATCCCACATGAAAATATCGCGGCTGAGACTAAACCCCAATACAGTCAAGAATCCCAGCGGTTTGAGAAGGAAAGCATTGAGACTCTTTGAGACAGAAAAAGCCAGAATTCCCCAACAAAGGATGGAGAACCCAAGGTGAAGGTGGAAAATCCCCGCCGGATCAGAATCCACGATCTTCCAAAAAAGGGCTGTCCCCGGTGGTCGCAAATCCGTCCAAAATTCAACCGACAGGATCGGCAGCGCGGCGTTATCGAAATAATCACCCGTATCGCCAAATGTCCGCACTTCTTTCACGCGACCCGCATTGTCGATGCGCAGCCAGGAATAGTAGATTAGGAAGACCGCCTCAAAAACCAGGAGGAAAGAGAACGCAATCTTCTTCATCGGTTAAATGGCTTCAATTCCACCGGATTGTCAGAACTCAATCTGTTTATGGCGCATCACCACACTTTGGACAAGACCAATGCCCAACATCAAAGCCGTAAGACCGCTGCCGCCATAGCTGATGAACGGCAGGGGCAGTCCGGATACCGGCACCACGTTCAAATTGACTCCGATATTTACGGTCCCCTGGAAGAAGATCAATATACCGACTCCATAGGCAATCATGGATCCGGCCAGATCACGCGCCTTTTGAGCTGCGCGGATGCATCTCCAGACAATGAAGGTCAACGTCAGGATGATGAGAATCCCGCCTATCATTCCAAATTCCTCAGAAGCCGCTGAAAAGATGAAATCGGTATGGCGAACCTTGAGAAACCGCAGCTGGGTCTGGGTGCCATGTCCATAGCCGGTGCCAAAGTAGCCTCCGGAACCGATCGCGATCAATGCCTGCTGCACATTGTACGTCGCGCCGTACGTTGCGTTCGGGGGGGGAAAGACGAAATTGATCACGCGCGCCTGCTGGTACGGCTCAAGGAACGGAAAGGCGATGGCGGTCAGAACCAATACGGAAATCACCAGAACGAAAACTTGCTTCATCTTCAATCCATTGATCCAAAGCATCGCAACGAATATCACCGAAAGGACGATGACATTGCTTAGGTTGGGTTGGAGCAGGATCCAAATGATCAAGCCAAAAGCCCAGAGGAACCCACGCAGGATCCAGCGAAGGTCGCGAGCATCGTACTGTGCCTTTTCAAAATACCTTGCAAGCACAAGAATGGCCACAATTTTCGCAAATTCCGTAGGTTGAAGGAATAAAACCCCCACTTGAAACCAGCGCTGTGCGCCAAATGCCTCCTGCCCAAGATTGGAAAGAGAGATCAACAAACCCATGGTGACAATGTACATCGGCCGGTACAAGGCCAGCCAGTAGCGATAGTCGATCGCCGCGACTGCAAAGATCAACACAAGTCCGAGCAACGCAAAATACACCTGGCGGGAGATCAACGGCTGCAATACCTCATTCCCCGCGACCGCCGAACGGATCATGGCAGTACCGAATGAAGTAGCCAATACGATCGCCCCCAAGAGCAGGAAATCAAAACTCCGCCAGGAAATTCCACGAGACATCATTTGTGTAAATAAGAAAACAGGCAACTCCGCAATCGATTTGCGGTAATTTCTGACTGCTTGGACAGTTCCAGGGGATTAATTTGCGCGAGGGTGGGTGACATTCTTCAAGGGGATATCCGCTACCAACCGCTGCGAACGACCATCCCGCTCGAGAGAAATTTGCACCGCCTCCGGATCAATTTCGATGTAGTTCGAAATGGCTTTCAGGAGGTCGTCCTTTAGAGCATCCAATTCCGCAGCCGTCAGGTCCGTACGATCATGAATCAGGACCAATTGCAATCTTTCCTTTGCGCTCAAGGCGCTTCGCTTCCGTGCGAAGATGCTCATCCTGCCTACTTCCTTCCGGCAATCCGTTGAATCGCATTCCACAGACCGCTTTGAGGTTCGAGATCCAGGAAGGGGACGTCCTCTCCCTCCAGGCGCTTCGCGATGTTCCGAAAAGCCGCTCCCGCCCGGCTTTTCGGATCGGAAACCACCGGCGATCCGCGATTGGATCCGATGATCACCGACTCATCCTCGGGGACGATACCAATGAGTTGAATGCCGAGCAAATCCAGCACATCCTCGGCGGAGAGCATGTCGTTGTTCTTAACCAAGGCCGGATTCAGACGATTGATGAGGAGGGAGGGAGTCCCCTTGCCCTCCGCTTCGAGAATCCCGACCACTCGATCCGCGTCGCGCACCG
>VGNF01000299.1 GCA_016866195.1 Chloroflexota bacterium
GGCCCTTACGCGACCGAGCCCGGGACCATAGAAAGAATGCACGAATTCATGAAGGTGAACGGTCTGACCGATCTTGTGGGACCGCGCGGCAAACATCACGAAATCTACCTGAGCGATCCGCGCAAAGCCGACCCGGCAAAGCTCAAGACGGTTCTAAGACACCCCGTAGAGAAGATATAATCGGCATGTTCGGTCATCCGAAACCATGACAGTAATAACCGCATCCATCTCGCTCTCTTCGCGAGGCAATGCCGATGTTCACGATATCACCGGTCAGGTTGAATCCCTGGCTGTTGAAAGTGGCCTGAAGAACGGGATCGTGACGATATTCTGCCCCTCCTCGACAAGCGGATTGACAACGATCGAATTTGAATCGGGGGTGGTCGGCGATCTCAAGCGCCTCTTCAACGAGATCATTCCATCCGACCGTGAGTATGCTCACAACGCACGCTGGGGCGACGGCAACGGACACAGCCACATCCGCGCCAGCTTGCTTGGTCCGTCCCTGACCGTGCCTTTCGTCGATGGGCGTCTGACCCTGGGCACCTGGCAACAGATCGTTTACGTGGATTTCGATGTTCGCCCTCGCAAAAGGGAGTTGATCCTGCAGATCATGGGGGAATGAATGCACTGCTTTTATCACCCGGAGAAACCAGCCGTGGGATTGTGCCGCTTCTGCCAGCGGGGATTGTGCATAGAGTGCGCCGCGGTCGTCGAGGATGTGCTGTCCTGCAAAGCGCGGCACGAAGATCAGGTCCGCGGGCAGGAACGGCTCGCCTCCCGCAGCCTCCTGCAAGCGGCGCGGTTCGCCGCGGTCTACTGGCGCAATGCAATATTTTACGGGCTGGCGGGAACAGTGTTCATCGCCTTCGGCCTGTGGCAGTTGAAATGGCTCGGCTTGCAGGCTTTTGTGTTCATTATGTTGGGCGGCTTTCTGTTGTATGCCGCAATCGCAAACTACCTTGAGGGCAGGCGATACCGATGACCGGTGTACTGAAGAAAAGTCGAAGGGTGGAAGTGCGTCTCAGCGTGCCGGCTCGCGGGACCGCCTGAAAAGCAGGAAGATCCCTGCGATGAAACCGATCAGCATGCCCCAGCCAGCATAACGGGAAATCACCGTCATGCCCTCATAATATCGCCAGCGCCACAGGCTGCCATCCTCCAGCAACACAACATAGTGTTCCTCGATTACCCATTCCCATTGCTGGACGAAACCGCAATCGTCGATTTTCCCCGGCGCGCGTGAGAGCGGACTATTTTCCCATTCCGGGCATGGTTGAAGCGACCGCTCCCGCCTGGATTTCGCCTCCCTCCAAAGCCACGGCCAGATTCCGCAGCATTCGTACTGAATCCCGGAACTCCCTTCGATCGTCATCCCCAACTCGTCTCCGCCAATTCCCTCCATCGAGATGATTTGGACAGGCCGCTCAGGAGGGCTTGAAACCTGCTGCCACTCGATCCCGGCAGGATCATCCTCTCCTGAACCAAGCGCATACCCTGCCAGACAACCACCGAGTCCGGTGATTCCAAGCAGGATGATCGCTTTGACGACTGAGCCCGCGGTATTCATACCTCGATTGTAATCTTGAAGGCGCTATAAAAAAAAGAGCGGTTGGCCGAGAAACTTCGCGTGGATTCCCTGCGTATACAGAATAGAAAATTCTATGAAAGGAGAGAAAATGAACACATACAAACAGCTCACGCGCAGCCGGTTCAATCGCATGGTCTCGGGAGTGTGTGCCGGCCTGGCAGACTACCTGAACATGGATCCCACTGTTGTGCGTTTATTGTTCGTGCTGGGTTTCTTCCTGGTCGGCCCGGGAATGCTGCTGGCCTACCTGATCATGGCGATCATCACACCCGAAGAGCCGGTCACTCAATAACAGCAGGTCATGCTCGAAAACCCCTTGCCGGGGGCAGCCTGACCTGCTGCCTTTTAACGAGCCAGCGACAGAAACACATCTTCGAGCGTCGGTTCCCCCTTTTCGATCCGCTCCACATCCACCCCTTTGCTGTTCAACCATTCTCCCATTGCCTCCCCATTGATCTGATTTCCGATCACCCGCAAGTGATCGCCGGCCAATCCCACCCGTTGTATTCCCTGCAACCCAGTTAATGCTTCCAGCCCGCGTTCCAACGGCCGGGCAAAGACTTCCCACACTTCACCTTGAACGATCGACTGCTTCAGATTCGTCGGGGTGTCCATGGCCAGCAATCTGCCTTCGCGCATGATCCCCACGCGTTCGCAGTATTCGGCTTCGTCCATATAATGAGTCGTGACCAGGATGGATACTCCTTCACCGGCCAGCTCATAGATCAAATCCCAAAACACCCGCCGCGCGGAGGGATCCACGCCCGAGGTCGGTTCATCCAGGAACAACAGCTTCGGTTCATGGACCAGGGCGATGCCAAGCGCCAATCTCTGCCGCCAGCCGGCGGAGAGCGACTTCGTCATCGAGGTTGCGTGCCCGGTTAACCCGACCAGGTTGAGCGTCCGTTTGATTCGGGAGGGATCGGCAATCCCATACACCCCGCCGTAGAACGTCAGGTTTTCGAACACGGTCAGATCGTCGTACAGCGCGAACTTCTGCGACATGTATCCAGCGCGCGACCGAACCTGCTCGGATTGGGTAACGACATCGTAACCAAGCACTCTCGCCTGACCCTCGTCCGGCCTCAGCAATCCCAACAGCATGCGAATGGTCGTCGTCTTGCCCGATCCGTTCGGACCGAGGTACCCGACCACCTCGCCTGAGGCAACCGAAAAACTGACGTGATCCACCGCCACGAAATCGCCGAATCTGCGCGTCAGGTTTTCGACGACGATGACCGGGTCAGTCATTTGCGCTCCACGGAATCGCCTCCCGGATCAACTCCGCCTTTTGCGGGCGCCCCATTTTTTCGTAGGCAGCCGCCTCATGTTCGAGTGGAAGCACCGGCACCTGCCGCCCATTCCATTCCACCCAGAGGCGCATGGTTCCAATACTTACCCCGCCGTTCCAGGCTCCATCCGCCATACGATGCCGCACATCCCCCATCAATTCGACCTGCAGCCCATCGATCCGAGCCATGCCATACACGGAGCGGGTATGTTCTGTTTCCTTCTCGTGGAGGGCGATCGTCATGTATCCTGCAAGTTTCTCTTCGAGCCGGAAGACGGAGTCAGCCTCTGTCTGCAGGTCCAGATCATGGACGGGGACATCCACACCCTGCAACCGCAATCCACTGCTTCCGGTCAGGGCCCACGAATAATGCCGGGGATCCCCCAGCTCGAGAAGCCGTATCAACACGCGAGCGTGTCCGTCGGGGAGGTCAAGCTTCGCCTTCATTGGGATCTCTCCGACATGGCTATGAACACATCCTCGAGCACAGGCAGGACTGGATGCAGGTCATCCACCTTGCCCCCCTGTGCCCGAATCGCCTGCGGCAGTCGATTGAGCACCACCTCCGCCATCCCCTCGCGCACCCTCAAATGCAGGCGATCCCCAAAGGCGGCAACATCCTCAACCTGCTCATCCTGATGGGCGACATGACGCAGAACGTTGATCGGTTCCCCGCGCAGCTCCAGAACCCGCCCGTTCAGTCGACTGCGTAAGTTCGAAGGGGAATCCTCGGCAATGATTTTACCGGCCTTCATGAATCCAACCCGGTGACAGCGCGAAGCCTCGTCCATGTACGGCGTGGAGATGATGACGGACACCCGCCTCACCCCTTGACTCTCTCCCGGTTGGGGGACTTCGAGGGGAGTCGAAACTAGTTTGATCACCAAAA
>VGNF01000300.1 GCA_016866195.1 Chloroflexota bacterium
AAGATGTCTCCCATGCCGGCATATTCCCAATCCAACAGCCGGATTTCGCCGATTTCCCCCGCTACTTCCTCCTCCAGCCAGTTCAGATTAAGCAGATCGTCATGGCAGGGCGTGGGGACGTAGGGATCCTTTAGCAGCGCTTGTTCCACCTCACGCATCTTTTGCATGATCCATTCCCAGTCGAATGGGAATTTGCACTGGTGGGATTCTGCTATCCCGCTCAGCATCTCCACGCGGCGGAAGACATTGAACTCACTCTTCAGGGCCGGGCCGCGTTTGTGAAAGAGGCGGATCTTCTTCACCACCCGGGCGATGTAATCCGGCTGGCGGATCGTCTCGGGCGGGATTGGCTTGCCGTTCACGAAGCGGGTCACAATGTACCCTTCGGGTTCTATGAAATACACGACTTCAGGCGCAATACCCAATTGCCCGGCAGCCAGATTTGCGGCGTATTCCACATCCCGCTTGATCCCAAGTTGTTGAGTCCCGTCCCCGGCAAGGCGGATTACGTAGGACTTGCCATCTGCATCGACCTTAAAATTCAAATTGGTGATGCCACCACTCAGGGGTGTCTTCTTGATGTTTTTCGACTCCATCAGGAATGGCACCTTGGCGATGGCTTTGTCGATTGCAAGAGTGGTCATGGCAGCCTTTCGGTAATTGGGTCGTTGGTTAACTTGTGATCAACGCAAGGGACCCTTTTTGGATAGAACATATTTCATCGTATACGGCGGCAGATCCATTGATGTCATTGGTCTCGCAATTGCCGGTATAATCAGCGCATTCGGGAACATCCTTGGGTCACCCGGCATATCCATTGCAAGTGGGCATGCACTTCATGCCGCGGGAACTCCATCGATTTCTAGGAGCGGATGCGCTCTCCTTTAGGATCCCATAAGATCGGCTGATCGATCACGGCGCCCATCTTTTCGCCAAAAAATTCGATCTCCAACTTTGTGCCGACCTTGGAATATTCAATGGGAAGGTAGGCAAAGGCGATGCTCTTTCCAACCGAATACCCGAATCCGCCGGAGGCCACCCAACCGATGGTCTTCTCCCCTGCCCGGATGGGTTCCTTGCCGAGAGCGATCGTGCGATCATCGACCAGGGTGATGCAGCACAATTTCTGTTTGATCCCCTCCTTCTTCTGTTTGATGAGCGCCTCTTTGCCGATGAAATCGCCTTTGTCGAGTTTGACGGCAAACCCCATGCCCGCTTCATACGGTGTATAGTCCGGGCTGATCTCCCCGCTCCAATAACGATACCCTTTTTCGAGGCGCAAGGTGTCGATGGCCTTATAACCGCCGGCCACCATCCCTTCCGACCTCCCGGCCTCCCACAGTGTATCCCACAGGCGCAGGCCGTATTCCATGGGGCAATAGAACTCCCATCCGAGTTCCCCCACGTAGGTCACGCGCGAGGCGATCACCGGTACGTCACCCACGGTCATGCGTTTGGCCGTCATGTAGGGAAAGGCCGCGTTCGATAAATCCTCGCGGGAGACTTTCTCCAGGATGCGGCGGGATTTCGGCCCCCACATGCCGATGCAGGCATAATTGGATCCGACGTCCTCCATGGTGACCGAGTCGTCCTCCGGCATGTTGATCGACATCCAGGACATGTCGTGCTGGCCGAAGGCGGTGCCGGTCACGATGAAGAAGCGCTGTTCCCCGAGTCGTGTAACGGTGAAATCGCATTCGATTCCCCCGCGTTTGTTGAGCGCCTGGGTGTAGATCACGGATCCCACCGGCTGGTCGATGTTGTTGGCGCACAGGTGGTTGAGGAACTTCAGCGCGCCGGGACCTCTTATTTCGATCTTGTTGAATGAGGTCTCATCGAAAAGGCCGGCGTTTTCGCGCGTCATCAGGTGCTCATAACCGATGGCGCGGGACCAGTTGTGGCGCGCCCAGCCTCGCGGTTCGTGACCGTGGGTTGCCTTCTCTTCATAAGGCTTGAACCAATTCGGACGTTCCCAACCCAAACTTTCTCCGAATGAACAACCGAGGTCGCGCAGACGGAAATAGGTGGGGGAGAGACGCACGTTCCGCCGCGAAAGACGTTCCTCCCCCGGGAAATGGATATCGTAATACTGGGAATAGGTTTCTATGGTTCGCGCAACCGTATAATCCAGGTTGTTGTAGTTCGGGCCGAACCGGCGAACGTCCAGCCGCCAGACATCCCATTCCGGATGGCCGTCGATGATCCACTCGGCCATGGTCTTGCCGATTCCGCCGGCGCCGGCCAGCCCGTGCGCACAAAAGGCACAAGCCACCCAAAAGCCCTTGACGGAGGTCGGACCGAGCAGGAATTCCCCGTCAGGGGTAAAGCCTTCGGGTCCGTTGAGGAGTTTGACGACCTCCGCGTTTTCAACCGCGGGAACCCGGCGGATGGAGTTTTCCATCAGTGGAGCGAAACGATCCCAATCCGGCGCGAGCAGCTGGAACTTGAAATCGCGCGGAATGCCTCCCAGGCCGAAGGTCGCGGGTTGACGTTCGTACCCGCCGGTAACCAAACCTCCAACCTCCTCGCGCCAGTACACCAGCAGATCCGGATCGCGCAGGTTGGGAAACGTGTGCGTTACACCTTCAATGGGTTTGGTCATGATGTATAAATGAGCCATTGGCACGACCGGCAATTCCAGTCCGACCAATTCCCCGACTTCCCGTCCCCACAAGCCGGCGGCGTTCACAACGACCTCGGTCTTGATCGTACCCTTGTCGGTCACGACCTCGGTCACGCGCCCATTCTTGAGCGTTATCCCCTCCACATTGGTTTCGGTGAAGATCTTTGCTCCGCGATTCTTCGCTCCGGCAGCCATCGCATTGGTCAAGCCGGTTGGATCGATGCTGCCGTCGTTGGGAGTGAAAACCGCGCCGAGCACTCCCTCCAGCGACATCAGCGGGAATTTCTTTTGGGCCTCCTTCGGGGAGATCATTTCCATTTCGACGCCGAAAGAGCGCGCCATTCCGACCAGCCTTTTATTTTCCTCCATGCGCTCGGCGGATGAGGCCAGACGTACACCGCCTACCTCCCTCCACGAAGTGTCAATTCCGGTTTCTGCCTTGAGTTTGCGATACAGGTCCGTGCTGTAATGCATCATGCGGGTGAGATTGGCATCCGATCGCATTTGCCCGACAAGACCGGCCGAATGCCAGGTGGACCCGGCTGTCAATTCATGTCGCTCGACGAGCACAACGTCCTTCCAGCCCATCAAGGCCAGGTGATAGGCGATGCTGGCGCCTCCCACTCCTCCCCCGATGATTACCGCCTGAGCTTGTTTCGGTAGTTCAGACATAGATGCTCCTTGTGAAAATGTTCGATGATGTCCTTGAGCGGTCGTTTCTTTTCCTGTCCATCCCGGATAAGGAAAAGGTATTGCCTCTGGGCAATACCTTTCGATTCAAACCACAGGGTTATTCTGCCACACCGAACCGGGCCGCGCCATTTCCGCTACGATATCAAAGGAGGAGATGGCTCCCAGGGGGAATGCATCCGGATCGTTCTTGTCGGTCACCACCAGGCGATGATGGTGGTTTTGGATCATTTTTTCCGCGGCTTCGCGCAGGCTGGCGTGGATGTCGATGGTCAGCGCGGGATGCATGGCCTCGCTCACGGTCGTCGTCGCATCCACTCCATTCTGGACGTAGGACAAGAGGTCCTTGCCGCTAACCACCCCGAGGGCTTTGCCATAGGAGTCGACAACCAGCACCGATCTCCATCCGGCAGA
>VGNF01000301.1 GCA_016866195.1 Chloroflexota bacterium
CCTGAACTACAGCGGCGAATACAGCTTCACCGAAACCCACATGTACTGGCCGACCACCCACATGGTCCAGCCCGCCGCCAACGCCCTGCAATGTGACTCCTGTCACGGCAACAATGGACGCATGGACTGGGAAGCCCTCGGTTACCCCGGCGACCCCATCGAATGGGACGGAAGAGAATAAACATAGGATATGCCCATGGAACGAAACACTCTCATCATCGCAATCGGGATGCTCATCCTCGCCCTCGTTCTCGGAATTGGAACGGCTCTCGCCTCGCCCAGGCCTGCCCCGGCGGAACAAGCCTCTCCCCTCCACCCGGACTTTGCCCTGCTCGATAAAAACGGCGGAAACGTGCTCAACACTGGGAACGCAGTCTCCACCATGCAGACTTGCGGACAGTGCCACGACACCGAATTCATCCAACAACATGCCTTTCACTCCGACCTCGGCTTGAGTAACTACCAAAATACATCTGAATTCAACGCCAGTGCCGGCACCTTCGGAAAATGGGACCCGCTCACCTACCGCTATCTCTCACAGACTGGCGATGAACGTCTCGACATGTCCACAGCCGAATGGCTCATGCTCTACGGCGAACGCGTCGTCGGCGGAGGACCCGCAGAAGAGTCGCGCAGCGGAAAAGACCTCGAGTCGCTTTCAAGCAGTACCGGCAACTACGAGACTGCCATCCTGAACACGGATGGCAAGGTCGAAGCCTGGGACTGGCAAGCCTCCGGCACGATGGAAATGAACTGCTTCCTCTGCCACCTCGAAACGCCCAACACCGAAGCGCGCGTGGAGTTCATCCACACCGGCGCATTCGGAGCCTCCAACACCGCCACCCTGCTCGGACTCAACGTCGTGGACTACGACACCTCCACCGACACATGGACATGGAACCCAACTGCTTTCAACGAACTCAACGAAGTCAAAGCCGAGGTCATGAAGATCCAGGACCCGACCAATGCCAATTGCGCAACTTGCCATGGCGAGGTCCATGAAAGCGCCGAACCGCTCGTCTACGACGCCTGCAACCTGGACTACATCCAGACCGCAACAACAGGACAGGTGGTGGCTCCGCAGAAAATCTCCGCATCGGGCGTCAACCTGAGCGGCAAAAAAGACATCAACCGCTCGTGGGATATCCACGCGGAGCGCCAACTGCAATGCACCGACTGTCACTATGCGCTCAACAACCCCGCGCACGCCTACGAGGCGCTGGGCAAGAATCCCGCCCACCTCGTCTACGATCCTCGCTCGCTCGAGATCGGCGAGTACCTTGAACGTCCCGACCATAACTTCGCTCGCGGCGTCAGCGCACAATACAACGCCGACCCCGAAACCGAAAGCACCATGCGCCGCTGTGAAACCTGCCACGATACCAGCAAGTCACACGCGGACTGGCTCCCCTACAACGACCGTCACATGCAGGTGATCGCCTGTGAAACCTGCCACATCCCGCAGATGTACGCGCCCGCCTACTCCACCGTGGACTGGACGGTCCTGCGGCTCGACGGCTCTGCCCGCTCCGAATGCCGCGGCATCGAAGGCACAGACCCCGTCGCCAACCTCGTCACAGGTTTCCAGCCCGTGCTGATGCAGCGCACAGACGTTCAAGACGGCAAGACCCTTTTTGCACCTTACAACCTGATCACATCCTTCTTCTGGGTCTATGACGACGCGAACGGGAACGTCCGCCCGGTTCGCCAATTGGACCTGGAGGCTGTCTACCTCCAAAACGACAATTACTCCGCCGACATCCTCTCCGCCTTCGACGCCGACAGCGACGGCAAACTCTCCAACGCAGAACTCGTACTCGACACCGCCGCCAAGCAGGAACTCATCGCAGGCAAACTCGCCGTGCTTGGCTTGAATAACGTCCGCATCCAGGGTCAGGTACAACCTTACTCCATCAACCACAACGTGGGAGACAGCAAATCCGCCACGAATGATTGCTCCACCTGCCACAATACCGAATCGCGCGTCACCCGACCCATCCTGCTGGCAGGCTCTGCCCCCGCAGACATCACGCCCGAATTCGTCAGCGGAATCAATGTCACTGCAACAGGAACAATCGTCAGCGAGGATGGAGCGCTGTACTACAGTCCCATCAACGAGAACGACGACACGTACATCTTCGGTCACAACCGCATCGCGTGGATTGACTGGTTCGGCGCGTTCCTCTTTCTCGGCACGGTTGCGGGAGTAGCGGGTCACGGCACATTCCGGTTTATCGGGGTGCGCAGGCGCGGATTGCCCAAGGTCAGGACCCAATCCACGTACATGTATGAAGCGTACGAAAGGTTCTGGCACTGGCTCCAGACTGCCGCCATCGTCATCCTCCTGCTGACCGGGCTCATCATCCACCGCCCAGACCTGTTTGGAGCGTTCTCCTTCCGTCACATCGTCACCATCCACAACGTCCTGGCGGCGCTCCTTGCCATCAACGCCCTGGTCTCGATCATGTGGCACGTCATCAGCGGCGAGATCCAGCAATACATCCCACACCCCTACGGCTTCATCGACCAGATGATCGCGCAGGCAAAGTACTACATCCAAGGCATCTTCAAGCACGAACCGCATCCGTTCCACAAATCCAAACAACGGAAATTCAACCCCCTGCAAATGATCACATACGTCGGCTTGCTGGGCGTCCTGCTGCCCCTGCAGGGACTCACCGGCATGATGATGTGGCTCGTTCAAAAAGTCCCAGCCATTCAAAACTGGTTCGGCGGACTTCCATTCCTGGCTCCAATGCACACACTCATGGCGTGGCTGTTCGCGTCCTTCATCGTAGGACATGTCTATCTCACAACCACCGGCGCAAAACCCCTTGAAGCCATACGCGGCATGATCACAGGCTGGGAAGAGATCGAAGTGCCCGAACACGAACAGACAAAAGATGAAGAGAAAAAAGCCGAAAAGGAGAATTAATATGACAACCGCTCCTGTAACAAAAAAGAATCCCGCCAGGCGGAATGGCGCTATAGGCGCTCACATTTTCAAACGCCCCGAAAAGCCGTACCTCCATCCGTATCTGGGCGGGGTGGTGCTTGGAATCGTCCTGTTCCTCGCATTCTTCCTGACCGGCAACGGACTCGGCTCCTCGGGCGCCACCAGCCGCATCGACGCGCTGATCGCTGACACCATCTCCCCCTCGCACGTGGACAACAATCCTTATTTGCTGAAAATGGCGGGCGGGGGTAGAAATCCGATGGACGATTGGATCGTGCCGGTCTTCTTCGGCGCCCTGCTCGGCGGATTTTCCTCCGGCTGGCTCAACGGACGCCTTAGATTCATGACCACCAAAGGTCCGCACATCTCCGACCGCACCCGCTGGCTGATGGCGTTCCTGGGCGGAGTGTTCTTCCTGTATGGCGCCCGCATGGCACGCGGCTGCACGTCCGGTCAGGCGCTCTCCGGCGGCGCGACACTTTCCGCTGGTTCGTGGGTCATCATGTTCGCCATCTTCGGCGGCGCGTACGGACTCGCCTACTTCGTCCGGAAACTCTGGAACTAGGAGACCATCATGAACTTCCCTCTCCCTGAATTTATCGCCGTCAGCGCCGCCAACCCGTGGACTTACGTCCTCTTCGGGCTCATTGGCTTCGCCTTCGGCTTTACCCTCGAATCGTCCGGTTTCGGCGACTCGCGCAAACTTGCCGCACAGTTCTACTTCACAGAACTGACCCC
>VGNF01000302.1 GCA_016866195.1 Chloroflexota bacterium
AAAAAAAACAACGCGATCGCCTCGAGGGACTCGAACGGGACCGCCGCACAGCGTTGGAGAAAAGAACGGCAGAGGAAGCCGAACATGCCCGCCTGAAAACCCAGCTCGAAGTGCTGGATCAGGCCGAACAATCCCTCTCCGGTTTTGCGGATGGAGCTCGTTTCCTGCTGGATGCCTCGCGCCGATCCACGCTCGCGGGATTGCACGGGGTTTTCAGCTCATCGCTTGACGTTCCGGTGGAATTGGAAGTAGCAATCGCTGCCGCTTTGGGAGACACTTTGGATGCGATCCTGATCGAGGCCGGCAGCCTCGAAGGCGCTTTGAATTTGTTGGAATCCGATCAAGCCAGCCGGGCGGCATTGCTGCCGCTTGAAGAGACCGAACCCACGACACGACTCCGGTCCGATGATCCCGATTGTCTCGGAAATGCAGTCGAATTGATCCAATACCCCTCTGATAAGGCACCCGTGGTGGTTCGGATGCTGGGCGCGACACTGATCGTACGCAGCCGCGCAGGAGCCCGAAGGTTGATCCGGCGACTACCGCCGCACGCGCGCGTAGTCACCCTGCGCGGGGAGGTCTTTCGAGGCGACGGCTTGATCCTTGCAGGAAGAACCAACGCCGCTACCTCACTGGGTCAGCCGAGGCGCAAACGTGAAATGGAATCACGATTGCAGGCTGCCTCTACCGTGCTGGCTGAATCAAGCCGCCTTGTGGATGAATTGACCGGGGCTCATTCACTATCCCATAACGAACTTACCCAGACCGAATCAGATCTCCATGAAGCCCGCATTCAGCTGGGAGAATTGCAGGAAGCTGAACAGCAGGCCGGCCTCGAGTTCGAATCGGCGGTTAGACACCTCGATTGGCAGAAGGCGCAATTGGAACAATTGGAGGACGAGGTTCGCGCCGCCGAATCATCGAGACACCAATGGACCGATTCCCTGGTTGAGTTGGAGCGAACATCCGATGAAGCCCGGGCGCATTGGAAGGAGATCACCGCCAAGCTTGCAGGCATCTCCTCGGACGAGTTCCAGGGCCAGGTTTCCTATTGGGCGACCCGCCTGGCTGTTTCCGAACAAAGCCTTTCGAACGCACTGGCCCGGAAGCAGGAGCTTGGCTCAGAAATTTCCCGTCTCGATGAGCGTCGAGTCGAACTTGCCTCCCGCCTGATGGAAACAGAAAATGCTCTCAAAGGTCTGGATCGCGACCGAACCGGTTTCCGGGAAAAAGAAAGTGGAATCCATGCACAGATTGAAAGCGAGCGTGCGCAAATCCTGCCGGCGGAGAGGGATCTCGAAAGCGCCGAAAAGGAGGAGAAGCGCCTCCAGGATGCCGAGGAATCTGCCCAACGAGCCCTCGCTAACGCCGAGCGCATCCTGGGGCAGGCACAACTGGATCAGGCTCGCAAGCAATCTGCACTGGATCATCTGCGGCAAAGGGTCACAGATGATTTCGGTCTGGTGATGTTCGACTATGCCGCGGAGGTGTCCGGACCGGTTCCCCTGCCATTCGAGGGTATGGTCGAAGAACTGCCTGTGGTCACAGAATTGGATCCAAAAGTCGAGGAGCAACTAAGTCACCATCGCGGTCAACTTAGGCGCATGGGACCGATCAATCCGGACGCGAAGCGCGAATTCGAGCAGGAGAAGGAGCGCTATGAATTCATGAAATCCCAGGTCGAGGATCTGCACAAAGCCGAAGCGGACCTGAAGCGGGTCATCGCTGAACTGGATGAAATCACCAGGCAGGAGTTCTCAAGGACCTTCGACCTGGTGGATAAGCAATTCCGCGAAACCTTCGTGCGGTTGTTCGGTGGAGGCTCGGCCCGCCTCTCCCTGACCGATCCGGACAACCTTGTGGAAACAGGGATCGAAATCGAAGCCCGCCTCCCGGGCCGGCGGGAACAGGGTCTGGCCCTGCTTTCCGGCGGCGAAAGGAGCCTGACCGCCATCGCGCTGGTGTTCGCCCTGCTTAAAGTCTCCCCTACACCGGTGTGCGTGATGGATGAGGTGGATGCGATGCTGGATGAAGCCAACGTTGGGCGGTTTCGCGATCTTCTGGTGGATCTGAGCAAGGACACGCAATTCATCATCATCACGCACAATCGCAATACCGTGCAGGCGGCGGATGTGATCTACGGCATCACCATGGGACGCGATTCGACCAGCCAGCTGATCAGCCTGCGCCTGGATCAGGTCACGGATGACATGTTGAAACGGGCATGATCCAGGCACCCGGTTTTGAAAAAAACGACCGCCCGGCGCTTCTTGCCGGGCGGTTGCGATTCGAGAGGAGGCCATCGACCCAGAGAGTGTTTTGTAAATCAAAATTCAACACAGATGAACACGGATGCAGGAGATCTCGATATGGTTATCGAGAATTTCATCAAGAATACAACCTTTCTTCTGCGTTTATTTTTGGCTGCACCGAATTTCAGAAATCTTTCTCAGGGCGTTGATGTGGCATTCTCCAGTAATTCAGCCTCCTGGGTTTTTGCCGCCTCAGCCGCTTCTGTGGCAAAGGTAATGAAGTTCGGCTCGTCCGGCACGCGACTCTTCCAAAAGTCATCGAAGGTCACAATGGCATATTCCTCACGGGCTGCCACCAGCCAATCATTGAAAGCCTTTGTGCGGGCTTGTTGAACTTGCGAAGCAGATAGGGGTCGGTCCTGTCTGGCGATCAATTGAATGATGTGATAACCAAACTGGCTTTGCACCGCTTCTTGCGTTACATCACCTGGCTTTTCAAGCGCAAAGGCGGCGGCTTCGAATTCGGGGACCATGGCACCTTTTCCGAACCAGCCCAAGTCTCCGCCGGAAACCGCCGAACCGGTATCTTCAGAAAGTTCCTGGGCGATTAGGGCAAAATCCTCTCCGGCTTTAATTCGTTCGATCACGACCGCCGCCACGGCAGGATCCGAGACCAATATATGGCGCGCCCAGATCTGCTCTTCCGTGGTCGGGATCTCCGCGGCAACCACATCCTCAAGCCTATTCCGAAGAATTTGATACTGCATGAATTTTCGATACGCCGATTCGGACAATCCGCTATTGGCTAAATCTTCAAGTGTTTTGTCGTATTCACCCAGGAATCCCTCATAAGTGTAAGGTGTGGCTGTTGGCGTAATTGTCGCTGTGGGTGTGATGGTTGAAGTTGGACCTGTGGTGGCTGTCGGGGTCCGCGTAGAAGCAGCCGTCGCTGTGCTCGTGGGCGCCTGGGTGATGGTATTCGCCGTGAGGGTACCCGTGACCAGGGATGCAATCGGCGGAACCTGTGCGGTTTGAGTAGGCGCTAAAGACGGATTTCCGGAGGGAGTGGCAGTCACGATCAGGAATGCCTCTGGCGGTGGTTCGAGTGTTTCCACGCTCGTCGCGGTGATCGTTGGAGTGTAAGTGCCTTTGGGAAAATATCCGAATTCGGCCTGAACAAATTCATCCAATTCTTCCGGGTTGACGGTCAAACCGCGTTTCGCCGCCTCTTGCATGACCAATTCCTCATTGATCATCTGGTCGAGGACGGATTGTCCCAGGGTCTCCGGCGAATTCAGGTAGAACTCGATTTCCTGCAGCTGCTGCTGCACATCCATCCCGAACAGCTGGGCGTACTGAAGGTTCAGATTGTAGTTCGAGAGCAGCTGACGGCGCTGCAACCGAACGCGGGCTTCAAAATCCTCGGCCTGGATCTCAAAA
>VGNF01000303.1 GCA_016866195.1 Chloroflexota bacterium
ACATGGCGTGAACAAATGAAACTCATCCCGCCCGCTGTACTTCCCGAAAAATCATCCTGGACAAGACTCTTTCCTTGGAGCAAGGTAGATGTTTCCGGAAACATCATCAAAGGCTTGGGTGCAAGTACAGGCCAAGTCACTGCCACTGCGCGTCTATTGTTCAGTCCCGAGGATTTCGGCAGGCTGAAACAAGGTGATGTGCTGGTCGCTGTCACCACCACCCCCGCCTGGACTCCGCTTTTCACGCACGCATCCGCGGTCGTGACAGATATCGGAGGTCCGCTCAGTCACAGTTCCATCGTCGCGCGTGAATATGGCATCCCTGCGGTGCTGGCAACGGGCGTCGCAACCCGCCGCATTGCGGACGGCCAAACCATTTCCGTGGATGGCAGTAAAGGTATTGTTGAGATCCTGGAGAAAAAAAGGGAGTAAACCATGTCTCACAAAGAAGACTGGCTGAAGAAACAATTCGATTTTGACTTTCCGGCATCCAAATATATGGAATTTCTCCAATCCCTACGCGAAACGCCGGCGCGTTTGAGAGAAGCTGTCAAAGACCTGCCACGGGAAGTGCTCATTCGCCGAGATGGAGATTCCTGGTCCATCCAGGAGAATGCAGGCCATTTTTTGGCGGTCGAATCCCTGTTCCTTGGCCGGCTGGATGACTATGAAAACAATGCACCGGAATTGCGACCAGCCCGCTTCGAGGACAATCCCACGAATCAAGCCAATTTCAACAGCCAGGATATCGGGTGGATCCTCGATCAATTTCGGGAGCAACGGCAAAATTACATCGATCGCCTGGAAGGAATGAATCTCGCAGACTTCGACAAAGCCATTTTCCATCCCCGGTTGAAGAAACCCATGCGCTTGTGCGACATGTTGTTTTTCCACACACAGCATGACCGGCATCATCTGGCGCGGATTACCGAATTGAAAGAGCTATGGCAGGTTGGATAACATATGCAACACCAAATCCGCATCCACCGGGAGACCTGTAACGCCTGTGGCATATGCGAGGATATTTGTCCGAATCGGATCATGAAGAAAGACGGCAATGGCGAAATCTACTTGCATCCTGATCGCCTGCATCTTTGTATCAAATGCGGTCAATGTATGGCTATCTGACCTTTCCAGTCCAGCGTTGTAGATGGATTGGATTATTTGCGCGATTTCTTCACACTACCAGCCGGGACGGTGACTGAAATGTCGTTTCTTGAAATGATAAAAACACGCCGGGCAATTCGAGTCTTCAAAGACAAGCCGGTTCCCAGAGAATTGCTGGAAAAAGTTATACAGGCAATCTCATTTGCTCCGCCTGGATTCACGCCACTCAAGACGGAGGTTGTGATTGTGCAGGACGCATCTGTAATTCGTCGGGCATTGCCTGCAATGATCGAAGTTTATGATGGTTTGATAAAAGCCATGGGCAACCCGCTGGCTCGATTTTTTATTCGCCGCAAGGTGGGGGAGGCGAAGTTCCAGACCCTGGTTCGGCATGTGGTGCCCTGATGAAGAGCCGCCTACCGGAGTTGAAACAAGGGACGGAGGACACCATTACGCGCCATGCGCCTGCGATGATCCTCTTTCATGCTCATCGCGATGCCGAGAATTATGAAGGAGACATCCACATTGCTCTGACCTTTGGTTTTCTTGCGGCACACGCGTTGGGACTCGGAGGCACCGCGATCGACTTAATCCCTCCGGCGGTTCAAAACAGTCCTTCCTTGCGCAGGTTGTTCTCAATCCCTGAAAACAATGTGGTTGTGGCTTCGATGGTCCTCGGATATCCCCGGTATCGGTATCAGCGAGGCATCAAACGCAACCTAAAGGGTGTGACCTGGATTTGAGAAAGGAGCGATCGAATTGATCAAGTTACGAGATACCATCACGATTCAAACCTCGACCAAACGAATCTTTGGATGGTTGGAGTCGTTGCCGAAAGAATATGTTTCCTGGCATCCCGACCACGTTGCTTATCGAGTGATCAAGGGATCCATGCGCCAGCCGGGCTCTGAGATCGAATGCCAGGAGCATCTCCATGGAAACTTGCATACCCTGCGGTTTCGCCTGACGAAGGTTGAGCCTGACAAACGAATGGAATACGAAATTATCGGATTGGGCAAGGGAGCCTTCGAAGTCATCCCAAAAGACGATGAAGTCGAATTCGTCGCAGAACTTGGACTCGGTTCCAGTTTCCCCATTGTGGGTCGCTTCGTAGATGCGGTTCTTCGCGTGTTGTTCCATCGCAGGCTGGAGGCGATGAGACAGCACATGCGGGAGGAAGGTCAGAACTTGAAGAAGATCATCGAGTCGGATTGGAAGATTCCCACGCGGCGCCTGGCCCGCCTTTGATACTTTGGCGAGGGGATCGGTATCAGCGCTGCCATCGGCCCGGGCATTGGCGCGTCACTGGAGCAAAGGCACAAGGATGAGCTCCGTCCACTCACCGAGCAGGAAAAGGTGAGACAGAAGCGAGGGATCGTCATTGGAGTAGCGCTGGCAGTTGTACTGGCTGTGTTGCTCGTCACCGTCTACTTCTTGCAGGGTAGGTGACGGCAAGTAACAGACAACAAAAAAAGAGATGCACCATGAAAAAGCTGAACGATTGGATGAAAAGTCATCAAGTAACGGCCTTCTTCCTGTTCGCCTATGCCATCACCTGGCCGCTGCTATTCATCTATTTCTATGTTTTCCATGGGGACACTACTGCGGGGGCTTTGATGGAGCCGCTGGTGGTTTTCAGCCCCGCGCTGATGGCGATGTTGATCTCGGGCATCGTAGAACCCCAGCCCAAACAGGCGGACAGGAAACCCCATCGAATTGCGTTTCTCCTGTCATGGCTGGTTTCGGCTCCGATCTTGATTTTGTATGCGTGGAAGATATATAAGGTCGAACTGGTGATGGCAGCCTTTATCTACGGCTTCCTCTCGCTTTTCCCTGCATGGGTACTTTCCAGCGCCTATGCCCGGACGCCCGGTATCCGTAAGCACTTCTCGACGTTACTCAAACCGAGAGGCTCTGTGTTGTGGTACTTGGTGGTGTTCCTTACCTTCCCGGGGATTCCGCTTCTTGGGATGTGGATCACGCTCCAGTTTGGCAGTGAGGCGAAATTCTTCATGGCTGGCATGGCGTTCCAGGATGTTGCATTCCTGCTCCTGCTGGAATTCCTGCATGTCCTCCTGATGACCGGTGGCATCAACGAGGAAAGCGGTTGGCGCGGTTTTGCCCTGCCCCGCCTGCAAACCCGTTACCCCGTCATCGTATCGGCGCTGATCGTGGGATTCTTCTGGTCAATGTGGCATTTACCCTTGGATATAGGCACAAATACTCCTGTCAGTCAGATACTTACAAACCGTTTGTTTTACAACCTCGTTTTTTCCATTCTCATGGCCTGGTTATACAACCGCACGAACGGCAGTATCCTTGCACCAGTTCTTTTCCATGCCGCCATGAACGCCTTCGGAGACCAATTCTCGACGAATATTGCCAGCGGCGCCCTGTTCGTCAGCCTGGCGATCGTTGCCATCGTATCCGACAGTATGTGGAAGAAACTCCCCTCCGCCCACCCAGCGGTTTATCAGGCGCCGGTTCTGGATGGCTGACAAAAAGAAAGAAAAAACATGAAATCCACAAACAATACTATTCAGATAGATAAGAGAAAATTCCGGATG
>VGNF01000304.1 GCA_016866195.1 Chloroflexota bacterium
GGGCAGTATCAGCGGGTAATGGTGGATTCCATATGTTCGGGTAATATCGAAGCGGGTTACAAAGCATTGCGCGAGCACTCCGATCTCATTCACCTGTTATTTTCCTCATCGCAACAATCGAAAGAGCGTAAAGGATTTCGATGAACCATCAAGGATTCATGTCGACCCATCGATCGCTCCCACACCTACGGCGCAGAGGGAACCTTTTCAAGGAGAACCATGAATAGCATCGTAAATGACTTTTCCATCACCATAGGGACCAAGAACGGGTCCGGCAGCTCCACCGCGAACAACACGATACTGCGCGCGATCTTTAGGATGGGAATTCCGGTATCTGGGAAAAATCTATTCCCATCCAATATTCAAGGTCTGCCAACCTGGTATACCATCCGTGTCAACAAGGACGGGTTCGTCGCGCGCAAGGAACAGAACGATATAGTGATTGCGGCCAACCCAGATTCATTCGCGCGTGATATGGCATCGGTTGTCCCAGGCGGTGCCTTCCTATATGCCGATGACATCAAGCAGGCTGTTAACCGCCAGGATATAGTCTCGTATCCCATGCCGATCAAATCAATCGTTCGTGAGGATCCCAGCGTGCCGGCGGATTTCCGGGATTTGGTGGGAAACATGGTATACGTCGGAATCCTCGCCCAGTTGATTGGCATCGACCTCGAAAAGATAGCCTCTGCGCTCACCTTCCACTTCAAAGGCAAGCAGAAGCCCATCGACATGAACTTTAACGCGGTCCGCGCTGGGGCGCAATGGGCAAGGACCATCGAAAAGAAGGATCCGTATCACCTTGAATCCATGGACAAGACCGAGGGTTTGATCATGGCCGATGGCAATACCGCTGCCGCAAAAAGGAGCATTTTCGGGGGTATCCAATTTGCGGCGTGGTATCCCATAACGCCCGCCTCTTCGCTAGCCGAGGCCCTTAACGACTTCCTGCCTCAGCTGCGTGGGCGCGCAGACGGCAAGCACACCTATGCGGTCGTTCAAGCCGAAGACGAACTTGCCGCCCTTGGAATGGCCGTGGGGGCAGGCTGGGCAGGCTTGCGCGCAATGACCTCGACCTCCGGGCCAGGACTCTCCCTGATGACCGAGTTCGCCGGATTGGCATACTACACGGAAACTCCGGTGGTCATCTGGAATGTTCAGCGCATTGGCCCAAGCACAGGTCTCCCCACCCGGACCTCGCAGGGCGATCTGACCTTTACGCATTTCATCGGTCACGGCGATTCACACTCGATCATCCTTCTGCCCGGCGACATCAATGAATGCTATGAGTTTGGCTGGCGCGCATTCGACATCGCTGAGCGAGTACAGACCCCGGTATTCGTCTTGAGCGATTTGGATATCGGCATGAATCAATGGATGAGCAAGCCTTTTCCCCACCCAAACGCACCCATGGATCGCGGCAAGCTGCTCACCGAAAAGGACCTGGAGCAAATCAAGAGCAATTGGGGGCGATATTTGGACAGGGACGGGGACGGCATCCCCTATAGGACAATCCCCGGGAACAAACACCCCGCAAGCGCTTATTTTACGCGCGGATCTGGCCATGATGAGTATGCCAGGTATACCGAGGACTCGAACGTTTATCTAAAGAATATGGAGCGCTTGCGCAGGAAACATTATCATGCAAAAAAGTATATGCCCAAACCTGTGCGACACTCCGCAAAGGATGCGTCGGTGGGAGTGATCGGCTATGGATCCACTGAAGCTGCCATTCTGGAAGCCAGGCACATCCTGGCACAAGAGGTTGGAATTCATTCGGATTTCCTGAGAATTCGAGCTCTTCCGTTCACGGAGGATGTGGACACCTTCCTTGAACAGTTTGATCAAATTTTCATCATCGAAATGAACCGCGACGGGCAAATGGATCAAATTCTTAAGACCGAGTATCCGCAGCACGCGGCAAAGTTTAGATCGGTGGCGTATCAGGATGGCTTACCCGCCTCGGCAAAATGGATCAGGGAAGGGATTCTGGAAAAATTTGAGAAAAGGAAAGAGGATGGATCCTCAAACAAGCGCCGCGCCGCTGCCAGGGGGGAGAGGACTTCCCCCAGGAAATCCTCACGCGCGGCGACCGTAAAAGCGCGTGGAAAATCCGGAACTTCGAAGCGAAAATGAGACTGCGTTCAAGGAGAGAAAGATCATGACCGAAACACTTCCTATGGCCGGCGCCTCCGCCCCGGTTAACCTGGCCGGTTTGACGAAAAATGATTACCGCGGAGCCCCCAGCACGCTATGCCAGGGCTGCGGGCATAATTCCATTTCCAACCAAATCATCAGCGCACTTTTCGAAATGAACGTCGCGCCGGAAGATGTGATGAAATTCAGCGGCATCGGGTGTTCCTCAAAATCACCCACGTATTTCCTTAACCGTACTTTTGGGTTCAACAGCCTGCACGGCCGCATGCCCTCGATCGCCACCGGGGCGCTTTTTGCCAATGCACACATGAAAGGAATTGGCGTATCGGGGGATGGAGATACCGCCAGCATTGGCATGGGGCAATTCAAACACGTCATGCGCCGGAATGCGAACCTGGTTTACATCATCGAAAATAATGGAGTATACGGTTTAACCAAGGGACAATTTTCCGCCACCGCGGAAAAGGGATTGCATTTGAAGAAACAGGGGGAGAATCCCTACATGCCGGTGGATATCTGCCTGGAGGCGCTTGTGTCCAACGCAACCTTTGTCGCAAGGTCGTTCGCAGGTAATCCCAAACAAGTCAAGGAATTGTTGAAGGCCTCCCTCGCCCACGAGGGCATTGCCGTACTGGATATCATCAGCCCATGCGTCACATTCAACAATCAGGAGAACGCCTTCCACTCCTACGCCTGGGGTAAGGATCATGAAGAACCTCTGCATGAAATCTCTTACATTGCCCCGCGCAATGAAATCATCCTGGAACGGGAAATGGAGGAAGGGGAAATCCGTGAAGTTGCCTTGCACGATGGATCCTTTGTGGTATTGAAGAATCTCGAGAAGGGGTATGATCCGGCCAATCGCTTCGAGGCGCTTCGGATCATGGAGGAAGCTCAGCGAAACAACTGGCTGATCACGGGCCTGATCTATGTGGACACCTCAAAGCCGACTTTGACAACAGTGTACAATCTCGTCGAAGGTCCTCTCAATCAACTGACGGAAGCGGATCTGAGGCCGGCCTATTCCATGATGGACAAGGTCAACGCCCTGATGTTTTAATGCCTTTCCTCACGAGTGCGAAATCCCCCCCTCCTCCGAGGCGGGGATTTCTTTATGGGAGGTATTTCATTGGTTAATACGCGCAAGACCATCGTCGGGCTGACCGCCGGGCTTGGGGCGGCATCCATCTGGGGGGGAATGTATGTTGTCAGCAAGGTTGTGCTGGATGTCATTCCTCCCTTCGCACTACTCTCCACTCGTTTATTCCTGGGAGCAACAATGCTCCTTCCTGTCATCATTCTCCGCAAGCATAAACCGGCATTTTCTCGTGATCAGGTTTGGTCAAACCTGGTCGTGGGTTTCATTGGATATGGAATTTCTCTAGCCACCAGACAGTTTGGTGTCAGAGATAGGAACATAGCGAAATTGAGAAAGGCAGAGCATTTGTCAAACTCCTTTGGATGAGGCGAAAGCCGATTTGAAAGATGCTCAAGTCACGACGATCAG
>VGNF01000305.1 GCA_016866195.1 Chloroflexota bacterium
AAAATGCGGCCTCCAGATCCGTAGCCTTGCTGGCGGCGGGCAAGCTCTCTGTTGATGATCTCCGGGGTAATCGAAAGCCCGGCAGGCATACCGTCCAATATGGCCGTCAGGGAAGGTCCGTGGGATTCACCAGCGGTGAGAAATCGAAGAGGCATATTCAACCTGATTAAAATTCCAGACCGGTCACCGCCTCCCACAAGGCTGCGCGGGGAGGGCACCGACCAGTCCAGATCTCGAACGCCAGGGCAGCCTGTTCGATCAGCATGCCCTTGCCGGTGACCGCGGGTAAACCCGCCTTTCGAGCATCCTGCAGGAACTTCGTCTCCCTTGGATTGTAGACCAGATCATAGAAGGCTGCATTCGGAAGAGGCAGTCCCTGAGGCCAGGGAGAATCCTCCCTGGCCGGGTCCATGCCAACCGGGGTGGTGTTTACGACAAGCCTCAGGTTTTGTATCAAAGGGAGCCTCGGGCTTAATTCAACCGAGTTCACATGTTCCAATCGCGATGCGATCTCCCGGGCTTGTTCGAGGCGGCGGGCGGCGAGGGTGACCCGCCAGCCATCCATGACCAAGGCATGCAGGACCGCCCTGGCCGATCCTCCGGCTCCCAAAACCAGCGCCGATTTATAACTATCCTTATGCTGGTCCCAATCTCCTTTGAACCGATTCAGATCATTGAGAAACCCCTGCACATCGGTATTATGGCCGAACAACCTTCCGTCCTTGAGATAAATCGTATTTACCGCTCCAACCGCCAGGGCAAGCGAAGAGAGTTCATCCAGAAGGGGGATCACATTAAGCTTGTGAGGTATGGTGACATTGAGTCCGGCGATTTCACGATTTCGGACACGATCCAATAGAAATTTCAACTCTTGCAGGTCCTCCGCTGAAATTGGAAAAAGCGAGTAGGTGCCGTCCAATCCGCATGCGCGCAAGGCGGTTGTATGTATCGCAGGAGACAGGCTGTGTTCGAGCGGGTATCCCACCAGGCCGAGTTGGATCATCGCAAGGATTCGAGAACCGTGAAGAAATCCGGAAAGGTCTTGGTAACACAGGATGGATTCTCAATGGAAATGCCAGGGACGCGCAAACCAATCAGGGAGAAGGCCATCGCCATGCGGTGGTCATTATACGTTTGGATGGCAGCCGGGGTGATCTCCCGGCATGGGTGAATGGTCAATCCGTCGTCGTGCTCCTCCACCTTCACACCAAGCCTGCCGAGCTCGGTACATGCGGCATGAATTCGGTCCGTTTCCTTGAGTCGGGCGGAGGCGATTCCGCGTATGCGGGTCGGCGAGATGGCGAAGGGCGCGATTGCCGCCAGGGTTTGAGCGGTGTCGGGGATGTCGCGCATGTCCACGTCAATTCCCCTCAACGAGTCGGATCCGCTCACTTTAATGAAATCATTCCCTTTTAAAATGTGGCATCCCATGTGCTCGAGGACATCCACGAATTTGACATCCCCCTGTACGGACTTGCGGGAAAGGTTTTCCACGCGCACAAAACCTCCGCAAACAGCCGGCGCCGCAAGGAAATACGATGCCGCGCTGGCATCCGGCTCGATCGGGTAGGTGGATACAGATCGGTAGGCGCAAGGTCGAACTTGAAATCGTCCATACTCCTGCCGTTCGATCTCCACGCCGAATTCGTGCATCACGGAGAGGGTCATTTCCACATAGGGCCTGGAATTGATTTCCGTGGACAGGATGATCTCCACCGGATTTCGAGCACAGGGAGCCACCATCAGGAGGGCGGATAAGAACTGGCTGGAAATGTCACCCGCTACAGTCGTGCTCCCACCTCGCAATCCATTCGCCAATACCTTCAGCGGGAGATTTCCATTGGTGGTTTGAAGACCTGCTCCAAGCACGGTCAGCGCCTCAACCAGATCGTGCATGGGGCGTTCCCGCATGCGTTCGTCGCCATCTACCATGTATTCCCCATTTCCCAGAGTCAAAAAGGCGGTGAGAAAACGTGCAGCTGTCCCGGCATTGCCGATGAAGAGTTCTGCCATCTTTGCCGGGATCCTGCCGCCCTCACCGGTAAGGGTAATTTCGCTCCGGTCTTTGTCGAGATTCATCCTGAATCCAAGCTTCTTCAGGGCATCCGCGAAGTAACACGAGTCGTCTGAAAACAACGCATGGACCAGGGTGGTGGTGCCCGGAGCAAGGGCAGCCAGCAACAGCGCGCGGTTGGTCAAGGATTTGGAGCCGGGGATTCGCACTCGCGCGCGCAAGGGCCTGGATATGGGAACGATCCCCCTCTCCAGAGAGGTCATATCTTGTACACCTGATGCTTGTCGCGCGTCTCGTTCAAAATGGCTTCAAGTTTGGTGAAGTCCTCCGAATTGAGCAATGATTCCATCTCAGACAATCCCTCCATCATCTCACGCAAGGCGGTCCGGACGAAATCCCGGTTTGTCTCGAGGACTCCCAGCATCATGGACGAAGGTGTCCCCGCCAGCCGGCTGACAGATTTGAATCCTGGGCCGAGGATCAGGTCATGTCTTCGTGGAACCGATCGTACCAAAGCGGAGGCTAGGAGATAGGGCAGGTGGCTGGTAAATGCCAGCATGCGGTCATGCTCTTCCGCCTCCATGATCAATGGCCATGCGCCCAACGCTTCAATTACACTACGGGCGGCGGAAAGAGCTCGAGCCGAGGTGCGCGCAAGCGGGGTCAGGATGAAGGGCGCATCGCGATAGATCGCGGCTTCTGCGTTTGCCATGGACAGTTTCTCCTTGCCGCAGATGGGATGCCCGCCAATCGGATCGTACAATTCGGGCAAATTCGCCATCGCTTCCACGATCATCCGTTTCGTCGAACCCAGATCCATCACAATGCATGGTTTGCCTGTCAATGACGGGAGATTTCCAAGCAAAGACAGGATGGCTGGAACCGGTGTGGAAAGTATGAGCACATCCGTCTCCGGGAGCAGGGACGTGAGATCGCTCGCCGCACGCGACACGATTCCCTGGGATACGGCCAGATCGCGGGTCCCCTCGTCTGTATCGACGCCATATAATGCAGCGCATTTCCCCTTGAGTCCCAAAGCCATCGACCCCCCCATCAACCCCAATCCAACGATGACGATCCTCGAGTGCGCGAGAGGAAAATCAGGCTCCTGCATCTGTCCTCATCACAACTTTTTCCTGCGGGAGCGGCACGAGGCCGCGACCCACAGCTTCCGCCACTGCCCGTACCTGCTTCACCATGACGGCAAAGGCCTGCGGCGTAAGCGACTGCTTGCCGTCCGAAATCGCGTGGGCGGGGTTCGGGTGAACTTCCACCATGATTCCATCCGCTCCCGCGGCCACTCCGGCCTTCGCGATCGCGGCGACATACGACGAATCACCGGTGGAGTGGCTCGGGTCGATGATCACAGGCAGATGGGTAAGCCGTTTGAGGACGGGAATGGCGTTGATGTCGGTTGTGTTGCGCGTGGCGGTCTCGAACGTGCGGATACCGCGTTCGCACAGGATGACTCGCGTATTGCCGGCACTGATGATGTACTCACTGGCCATCAGCATTTCCTCGATTGTAGCCGACATTCCGCGTTTGAACAAAACCGGCGTACGGGTCTCGCCCACCGCACGCAGCAGGTTGAAGTTCTGCATGTTACGCGCACCGATCTGGAATGCGTCCA
>VGNF01000306.1 GCA_016866195.1 Chloroflexota bacterium
CACTTGCATGTCAAACCCGGGTAAGGTTCTTCGTGTAGCATCGAATTAAACCACACGCTCCGCTGCTTGTGCGGGCCCCCGTCAATTCCTTTGAGTTTTAATCTTGCGATCGTAGTCCCCAGGCGGTTAACTTATCGCGTTTGCTTCGGTACCGACGGAGTTTAAGCCACCGACACCAAGTTAACATCGTTTACGGCTAGGATTACCGGGGTCTCTAATCCCGTTTACTACCCTAGCTTTCGCGTCTGAGCGTCAGAAATGGTCCAGAAGATCGCTTTCGCCACTGGTGTTCCTCCCGATATCTACGCATTTCACCACTACACCGGGAATTCCATCTTCCTCTACCACTCTCCAGCCCGGTAGTATTGGACGACCTCTCCTAGTTAAGCCAGGAGATTTCACGCCCAACTTACCGAACCGCCTGCACGCGCTTTACGCCCAGTGAATCCGGATAACGCTTGCCTCCTACGTTTTACCGCGGCTGCTGGCACGTAGTTAGCCGAGACTTATTCCTGAGATACTGTCCTTGCTCATCTCTCAGAAAAGTGCTTTACGACCCGAAGGCCTTCATCGCACACGCGGCGTTGCTGCTTCAGGCTTTCGCCCATTGAGCAATATTCCCTACTGCTGCCACCCGTAGGTGTATGGACCGTGTTTCAGTTCCATTGTGGGGGGCCACCCTCTCAGGTCCCCTACCCGTCGTCGCCTTGGTAGGCCGTTACCCTACCAACTAGCTGATGGGACGCAGGTCCCTCCCAAAGCGCATTGCTGCTTTAGACATCGGTTTCTAAACCCGATGACCACATGCGGTATTAGCAATCCTTTCGGACTGTTATCCCACACTTCGGGGCAGGTCACCAACGCGTTACTCACCCGTTCGCCACTAGGATACTCTCGTATTGCTACAAAAGCACCTCGTTCGACTTGCATGTATTAGGCACGCCGCCAGCGTTCATCCTGAGCCAGGATCAAACTCTCCGCAAAAAATATTCACTCTCGCAAGTAACCTTGCGAAAGTGCGATTTACGGATTTTACTGGATTGACAAGAATGTTGTTTCCTATCACTCTTCAGTTGTTAAGGTGCTTGCCATTTGAGCGGGCGGTATTCTACCCGCATACACCACCGCCGTCAAGGACATTACAGACGAAAACACCGATGCCCACCTTCCGCATCGGCTCCGTCAGACGGCAAAACCTGCTTGTCTTGTGTCTCTGACGTGGGACGGTTACTCAGTTGTCAATGGATCTGTCTGGGGGACGAGATCGGCTTTGAATGTACTGGCAAACCTTGATTATATGCCTTTCAACGAGTTTGTCAATGTATCCCACCCCTTTTAAACCTTAAAAAGTCACCAGGTCCGGTATCGGGATGGGAGGACCTGGATGCCGCTCGAGGGTTCAGCCGTGTGCGCTTCGATCAGCCGGACTGCCTGTGCGACCCCATCCTCCGCTCGAATCCTCCGACCGAGGTCAGTTGCCCGCTCCCGAATCGCATCCGAACCCGCTTGCTCGAGAGCGTTAATCACCTTCTTCACCGACAATTGCTTGAGTGGAATTGGCCCAGGACCCGCGCCCAAATTCTGCACTCGCAAGCCCCAGAACGGCTGGTCGGCCGTGTGCGGCAGCACAATGTTCGGCACGCCGGCACGCAAGCCGGCTCCCGTCGTACCTGCTCCTCCGTGATGGATAACCGCCTTGCATCTTGGGAACAGCCAGTCATGGGGTATATCCTCGATGAACAGGAAATTTTCAAGACGTTTCTCCGGTTGATATCCATTCCATCCTGTAAGGAAAATGGCGCGGTCACCAGTCTTCGAGAAAGCCTCGAGCAGCGTGCGCGCGATCTGTCCCGCATTTCGATGCAACATGCTGCCGAAGGTTACACAGACGGGAGCCGCCCCCGACTGCAGGAAATTCAAAACCTCGAATGGTGGATCATACTGGTCCTGATCGAGAAACAAATACCCCGTGACATGAATATTCTCATTCCAATCCGCCGGACGGGGAAGAACAGCCGGGCTGTAGGCGCACAGCATCGGGGTCCGAAGGTGAGGCGGCCGGTTCTTGTCAAACGGCCAATACAATTTCCCTGGGTAGGGAATGTCCGGATTGGCGCGGCGAGCCGGCCCGTATCCCAAATTGCCCCCATACCAGAAAATTTGTGCTGCCAGCCAGTGGGAGAAAAAACTCAGCCAGCCAGACGGCAAACCGGTCGCGGCTACATTGGGGAACTCCCTCGTCGGGGCAAACATGGGAAAGGTCATCACGGAGACATCCGCGATCCCCCGCTCGCGCGCCCAGGAATGTCCCCCCACTGTGAACAAAAACGAATGCACGATGGCATCCGCGCCCTCGCAGGCTGCAAACGCGGATCGTGAAACTTGCGATGCGATCTTGAACACATAATCCCATATGGAGGCAATCACCCTCACGGCATTTGTACCGGCATCGTTGATGCGCCGACTGATCACCTGCGGATCCCCTGCCAGAGGGATGAAGGGGATGTCATAACGGGAGGCAAATTCCTGAAAACGGTGAGGCGCGGCCAGCTTGATTTCATGCCCTCTCCCCTGCAAACCCCGCGCCAGCGCAACAAACGGCTGAACATCCCCTCTCGAGCCGTATGTGAGCATTGTAATCTTCATAAAATGATCGGCGGCTGTCAGGCCGCCAGTCGTCAATTCATTTCCTGTCTTCCCGACAACGCCCTGAGGAGAGTATTCTGATCGGCGTATTCGAGATCCCCTCCAACCGGCAAGCCGCGTGCCAGGCGTGTGACCTTCACGCCCAACGATTCCAACTGTCCTCGAAGATACAAGGCGGTCGCATCCCCCTCCATGCTGGGATTGGTCGCGAGAATAACCTCCTTGACGCCGCCGCGGGCGATTCGCGCCAAAAGGGGTTTGATCTTAAGGTCATCGGGGCCGATGCCCTCGATTGGGGATAGAACTCCCTGCAGGACATGATATTTCCCCGAATATCCGTGCGTTCGCTCCAAGGCCAGGACGTCCAAGGCCTCCTCAACCACACAAATCACAGAAGAATCTCGCTCGGTTGACTCACAAACTTCACAGAGATGGCGGCCGGCCTCCGTGATATTGAAACAATCCTGGCAGAAAGCAGTCCTGGACTTGAGATTTGCCAGCGCTTCAGCCAGATCCTGCGAGACTTCATCCGAAGCCCGCAGGAGGTGAAAGGCCAGCCTCGAGGCGGTTTTTGGGCCGATCCCGGGCAATCGCTCGAGCGCGGTGATCAGGGATTGGATTGAATCGGGTAGGAGCATTGGATAAGTAGACAGGTAGACGAGTATACACGTAGACACGTACACAGGTTATCTGAGTTTACCTGTGTTCTTGTCTACGTGCTTACTGCACTAAAACGGCAACCCGCCTGCTAGAGGGCCCATCAAATTCTTTTGAAGTTCACGCGACTGGTCCAGCGCCATGTTTACCGCGCTCAATACCATATCTTGAAGCATTTCAGCATCGGCATCCTTGAGAAAGTCGGGGGAGATCTCAACCGACCGGCATTTCTGGTCGCCGGTCATCACAACCTTGATCGCGCCGCCTCCGGCCGTCGCGCTGACAGTTTCCTCGGCAAAAA
>VGNF01000307.1 GCA_016866195.1 Chloroflexota bacterium
AAAAATTCGCGGTTGAGAATCCAGCCTACGTGAGTAAATTCATCGCCTCTCACTTCCTGAACACGGAGATTGGAGGGTTGCTGGCGCTTCCCCTGATCAAACCTTTTGAAGGGTTATCTGAGCCGATTAACCTTTATTGGGTCGGTTGGGATGGGACGTTGGAATGGTATAACAGCCTGTTGTTGATCCTTTATCTGGCGATTCTGGCGTTTGGGATAGCCGCGGCCTGGATCCGGTGGGGCTGGATCGGCATGGTCCCGCTGGCATTTAATCTTGGATATGCCCTCGCAAACGGAATTGCGAGATTTTCCGCATGGCGATATAACCTGCCGGTCGACTGGATCATATACTTCTACGTTGCAATTGGTTTGGTTGAAATCATTGGCAGAGTGTCGAGAGCATTTGGCTCAGGGTACGATATTTTTCGCGAGAGCACCAAAAGCCCCTCAATTGCAGGGGTTGGGTTTCGGTGGCAGTATATTGCTTTATTGATGCTTTTCTCGATCATTGGCATGTTTCCGTGGTTGGTCAAGGGACTCTCGGAACCTCGATATACTTCCACAAATGATCAGCTGATCGAACGATTGGAGGCCCGCGGATATCGCAGAGAGGAGCTTGAGGTATTTCTGTCCCAATCCGAGGCTGTCATAATGGAGGGCTTGCTCCTTTATCCTCGAATGTACCGAAAAGACTTGGGAATCGCTTCAACCAATCCCTGGCCGGCTTATGCTCCGCGGGATTTTGCCCGCATGGGTTTCCTGCTGCTCAAGGACAAAGTTGTCAATGCGATTTTCGTCACGCGGGAGCCATTGGATTTCTCCCACGCTGCGGATGCAATCCTGGTTGGTTGTCAAGTGGAAGATTATGTTGAAACCCGTCTTATCGTATTTACCGATCATGAATTCATCAGCGATGCAGAATTTGACCCATGTGAATAGGAACCGGATTGTCCCTCGATTGCTGAAATGGTTCCGCGCGCATGGCCGCACCCTGCCGTGGAGAGGGCCGATCGATCCGTATGCGGTGTGGGTGTCGGAGGTGATGTTGCAGCAAACCCGGGTCGGAACGGTCATTCCCTATTATCGGCGGTGGATGAGGAAATTCCCTTCCATTCTTTCCTTGGCAAAATCAAGTGAGCAGGAAGTCCTGCGCACATGGGAGGGATTGGGATATTACCGCAGGGCGCGCGACCTTCACAAAGCCGCGAAGATCGTGATAAACCGCTTCGGGGGCAATCTTCCAGGTGACCCGGAATTGCTGGCTGAATTACCGGGATTTGGGAGATATACCGTTGGAGCTGTTTCCTCCATTGCGTTTGGAAAAGATCTGCCGGCAGTCGATGCAAACCAGAAGCGTGTGTTTTCGAGAATTTATGATATCAGGCAAGAGGTGGATTCCCCGGCAGGAGACAAACTCATTTGGTCTTTGGCCGCTGCATTTCTGCCAAAAGGAAAATCTTCCGAATTCAATCAGGCCGTGATGGATTTCGGCTCCTCGATTTGTCTTCCGCGGAATCCGGATTGCGACGCCTGCCCTGTGAGAGCATGGTGCCAGGCGTATCAAAACGGGACACAAAATTTTCGCCCGGTCAAAAAACGCAGGGGTAAATCCCCGCATTATCACCAAGTCACCGGTGTGATCGAACATCATGGCAAAGTGCTTGTGAAGAAGCGGTCTGAGGGGGGATTATTAGGCGGCATGTGGGAATTTCCGGGCGGCCGTGTTTCTCGGATGTCATCCGATACCATCAAAGGGGCAATGAAAAATTCGCTTGGTGTAAAGATCACAAGCTTGGCACCTTTGGGTACTTACCGCCACGCCTATACCCACGTCAAAGTGACGGTACATGCTTTCCGTTGCAAAGTGGATTCTATTCCAAATCGCGATACTACCAAGTGGATCAGATTATCGCGCCTCGGGGATATTCCCATGGGAAAGGTGGATCGACTGATCGCACGAAAATTGACGAATGTTTGAAAAAGAGCGCCGGCGAATGGTGGAAGACCAAATCCTCACGCGCGGGGTGAGGGAACCGCGCCTTCTAAAAACCTTGGAGCTGGTGCCCCGACATTTGTTCGTGAGAAAGGCTGAGAGAGATTACGCCTACGACGATGTACCCCTGCCAATCGGTCATGGTCAAACCATCTCACAGCCCTACATCGTGGCCTTGATGACGGATCTGTTGAAATTGACGGGCGACGAGCGGGTGCTTGATGTGGGAACCGGTTCGGGCTACCAAGCGGCGGTGCTCGCTTGCATGGCCGGTGAAGTTCATACGATTGAATTCATACCAGAGCTGGCAACCCGTGCCGGGCAGGTGCTATCGGCATATCCAAACGTGATCTGTCATGTCGGGGATGGATCACTTGGTTGGCCGGCTGCTTCTCCCTACATGGGGATCATCGTGGGCGCTGCGGCTCCAAAGGTCCCGCAGGCCCTACTGGAACAATTGGCTGATGGGGGGCGCCTGGTTATTCCGATAGGAGCCCCCGGATACCAAATTCTCGAGGAATGGACCCGTAATGGAAAACGACTCGATCACCGCAGCATATCCGGCGTGGCTTTTGTTCCCCTTCGGGGAGAGCACGGCTGGTAGGTCCGGTTGGCAGAAAACGCATCCAGGAAATCCCAATCCCGGAAGAATGCCTACCCCTTACTGAGCGTGACGAGGACGATCGGTCTGCGCTTGGTTTCCTGATGCAAATAGCTTTTTACTGCGCCGATGATCTCCTTTTCATTGTCCAATCCGCCACCGTTGACGACATCCATCACTCGCTTACGGACTTCAGGGAGTAACGCCTCGGCATCCTCAGGAGAGACAAATCCACGAGTCAGAACCTCGGGTTCGTGGAGCAGTCGTCCGGTCATTTTATCCAGGCTGATGTCGATCAGCATGATTCCATTCCGAGCCAGCTGGCTTCTTTCGCGCATGACATCGTGATCAATATCTCCGATGGATTCCCCGTCCACAAATACATAATCACCGGGAATGCGTTCGCCAAGCATTAGTTGATTGCCTGCCAATTCCACAACCTGGCCGTTCTCCACCACGACAATGTTTGCTTCCTCGATGCCTACCTGCTGAGCCAGGTCTGCGTGTCGTTTCAATTGCCGCAGCTCACCATGGATCGGCATGAAGTGTTTTGGCCGAACGAGGTTGAGCAAAAGTTTTTGTTCCTCTTGCGCGGCGTGTCCGGAGACGTGGACCGGCGCGATTCCATCGTGAATTACCTCCGCTCCCCGGCGCAGCAATCGATTGATCGTCTTGCTGATGGATTCTTCGTTGCCAGGGATCGGGTGGGAGGACAACACAACCGTGTCGCCAGGTTTGAGATCGAACTGTCGATTGGTTCCCGCCGATAAGCGTCCCACGATCGAGGAGGGTTCGCCCTGTGAACCGGTGCACATCAGAACCACCTTGTGGTCCTGCATATTCAATGCCTGTTCGATAGGCACGATCACCTCGTCGGGTATATTCAAGTACTTCATCGAGCGGGCGATCTTGACGTTATCGATCATACTCGGACCTGCAAAAGCCATCTTTCTTTTGTTTTTAACCGCCGCATCGGCCACTTGTTGCACTCGCGATATCAACGAGGCAAA
>VGNF01000308.1 GCA_016866195.1 Chloroflexota bacterium
CTCAGGCATGGCATCCGCAGCCCTGGTCACGTTGGCAAATGGCACGCTCAAGCAATCCATTGATGCCGCTTCCATGGCGCTCCAAAACACCGTGGGGATGGTTTGTGACCCGGTCGCCAACCGCGTGGAGGTTCCCTGCCTCGGGAAAAATGTAATGGCAGCCAGTAATGCCCTGGCGTGTGCAAATATGGCGCTGGCTGATTATGATGTCGTTATCCCGTTGGATGAGGTGATCGAAACATTGGATCGCGTCGGAAAAAGCATTCCTCACGAGTTACGCTGTACTACGCTTGGCGGACTTTCAATTACAAAGACTTCAAAAGAGATCGAGGAAAGGTTAAAGATGGCAAACAAGGCATCATAACTGCCTGCACGAAATCCAAACGAATAAAGATTGGAACTATAACAGAGAACTGACTTTACACAGCCTCGCCATCTGTCTGAGTTGAATGTAAACAAAGAAAACCAAAACCTGGAGACTATTATGACTCACCCCCTTCTTGAGAGGCTATACAAAGCCATGGATGCATCCAAACTGGACTCCATCGTCATCAACCCTGGTCCAACCCTTTCTTACCTGACGGGATTAAGCTTCCATATAAGCGAACGCCCGGTGGTAATGTTTTTTACCCCCGGCAAAGACCCTGTCATCGTCCTGCCAGATCTGGAAACTCTTAAGCTGGGGCATGCTCCCTTTGAAATGCAGGCGTTTCCCTATTCCGAGACGCCAAGTGAATGGCCTAAGGCTTTCGAAAAAGGCGTCCAGGCGCATGGCATCAAAAATAAATCCATTGGCGTGGAACCGCGCGCACTTCGGATACTGGAATATCGCTTCATCGAACAGGCTGCACCGGAAGCCACCTTCCCTGATGCTTCTGAAGCGCTGGACTCACTTCGTATTATAAAAAATTCTGATGAGATCGCCAAAATGCGTCGGGCAGTGATCATCGCCCAGGATGCCCTCAAGGCCTGCCTCCCCCTGATCAAGATCGGCATGAGTGAAAAAGAACTCGCAGCTGAATTGACCATTCAAATTCTCAAGAATGGGTCTTCGCCTGAAATCCCCTTTTCTCCGATTGTCGCCGGTGGGCCAAACAGCGCCAATCAACACGCCGTCCCAACCGACCGAAGACTCCAGGTCGGAGACATGCTGGTAATCGATTGGGGCGCGGCTTTTGATGGATATACTTCCGACCTGACCCGCACTTTCGCTGTTGGCGAGGTGGATGCCGAATTCCAAAAGATTCACAAGATCGTGCAAGAAGCCGCCGCCGCAGGGCGTGCTGCCGGAAAACCTAGCGCTCCGTGCGCCGCAGTGGATATAGCTGCCCGAAACGTCATCGAGAAATCTGGTTATGGTGTCTATTTCAATAGCCGTACAGGTCACGGAATTGGCATGGAAGGTCATGAAAACCCGTATATGCGCGGCGACAACTTACAGATCCTTGAACCTGGCATGTGCTACACCGTTGAACCAGGCATATATTTGCCCGAACGAAACGGTGTGCGAATTGAAGATGATATGGTCGTCACCGATAATGGCGTAGAAAGCATGAGTGACATGCGCCGGGAATTTCAAGTGGTTGGATATTAGTACCCTACCGGTCAAATGGCATGTCCATCTCGAACTAATAAAGACATTCCAATTAAGGATTAATTGATTGTTCGAGCGGAATTTAGCCAGAGAACCAACCTACCAACATTCAAAATCTTATTTTCAGAGACCAACCTATCCCTGAAATATACCCTCGGTGCTTTCGAAAAAATCCTGACGTGCGAGTGATATCGAAAACAAATCCCTGCCTACAGCGCCCCTCAAAATTTGCTCAAATGTGAGATGTGTGACGGGGTGGTGAGAAGGCAGGAGTGTTGCCCTGTTGCTGATGAATACAGAATCGCTCTGATTCGTACCCAATTTGGCTACAGTTAGCCTATTGGCATTTTGTAGCTTATCCATCTCACCTCAGGTCTATATGGGTTCAATTTTGATAATTTCAATTGTACACGTGCACCATAATATAAACTATTCGCGCAAATAATTTTCCAAATCCAGGAGCATCCCATGCAACTCAAAGGAATCTACGCCCCCATCGTCACCCCCTTCAACGCGGACGAAAGCATCAACTACCCCATCCTCGAACAACTAATCGAATACCTAATCGCTAACAAGATCGCCGGGCTCGTCCCTGGTGGCACCACGGGCGAAGTATACGCTTTCACCGAAACCGAACGGCTGGACATTTTCAAATTCGTCAAAGAAAAAGTCAACGGGCGGATCACGCTCATAGCCGGCACCAACTCTGGCGCCACACGTGATGTCATCCGCTATTCGCAGACTGCCGAGCAGATGGGCTACGACGCGCTCATGGTGGCTGTCCCGCCGTATTCACGCCCCAACCAGCGCGAACTGCTCGCGCATTATGAAGTCGTCGCCAAAGCAGTCAAGATTCCCATCATATTGTACAATTTCCCCTGGCGCGCGGGCTCCGAAGTCAGCTATGAGGTGATGGATGGTCTCACCAAATACGATCACATCATCGGCATCAAAGAAGCCTCCAGCGACATGTCCCGCGTCTATGAATTCCGCCTGCGCTACGGCGACCGCTATCAAATGATCTGCGGCAGCGACGATCAGGCGCTCGACTACTTCCTGTGGGGCACTACCGCGTGGATCGGTGGAGCCGCGTCTTGTGCGCCCCTCCAGCATCATCTGGTCCTCGAAGCCGCGCTGGCAAATGATTTTGTCACCGCCCGCGCCCGCATGGAAAAGTTAATGCCCCTGCTCCGCAGCGTGGAAAGCGGAAGTTACCTGCAAAAAGTAAAAGTGGGTTGCGAGCTGCTCGGCATCCCCGTTGGAAAGCCGCGCATGCCGCTGCTCCCACTCACCGCGGAAGACCGTGCGGAGTTTGAGAAGATTTTCAAAACCTTACTTTAATACACGATCTTTGAACTTTAGGAACTTTAAGAATTGAATAGAGCAGGCATGACTCAAACGGAGGATAATCCCCCGTAAAGGGGGATAATGAGGTTCGTGACAACCGAGCTATCCAAGGTGAACCATGCCCAAGCCAATTGCATGTCTATCTGAAGCCCTGCGGCCAAAATCAACAGCAAGTGGAAGGTGGTGCATGTTCATAAGTCACCAGCCTGGCACGCACCGCATGTTGCGAACTAGGTGAAAGTAAGTTGTATAGGAACTATCAGGCAGGTAGCCGCCCGGTTCGAATCGCCTGGTTCGAACGGTTACCTCTGGCTTGTCAGCGCACCTGCAGTCTCACCGCCATCGGCGATGAATATACTTCCCGTAATGTAACTTGCATCGTCCGAGGCCAGGAACGCGAGCACTGAGGCCATTTCCTCAGGTCTAGCCATCCTCCCAAGGGGGATCTTGCTGGCGCATTCGCGCATCATTTCGGGTGTGTATTCCGCCTCCTGCATGGGCGTGAGGACATAGCCCGGACAGACTGGAACCACCCGTATACGAGGGGCCAGTTCCAATGCCATCGAACGCGACAATTCGATCACACCGGCTTTGGAGGCGTTGTAATCGGCATAGTAATGGTAAGCCGCGTATCCGCTGGTAGAGCTAATGTTTAGGGGG
>VGNF01000309.1 GCA_016866195.1 Chloroflexota bacterium
CCCTCCATTTCCACTCTAGAACCGGTTTTGCGATACGTTCTGGAGACCACATCAATGATTGTTTTCTGATCACTAAGGACTGTGGGCATGCCGGAACAGATCTCAATATGCTCCCAAATTTTCGGTACATTTTTCTCAATAGCAAACTTCTCTATCCTCCTCTTCAGTGCATCGAGACGGAAGGCAGAATCGGTAGCGACAAACTGAGCACCAAATTTATCCGTTACATCTTTTGCCGGAGAACCCGCAACTGTTCGGTCCGCAGGAATGTCCTTGACAATCAAAGATCCAAGCATTGCAAGTACGCGATCCTCGATTGTCACAGGTGCCACTAGATTATGCCCAACGAGCCATACATCATTGCCAATAGTTAAGGGGTTCGTTGTATGGAATCGACAGCCAGCTATGACATCGCCGAACTTCATATGGGACCATAATTGACTGTGTGCCCCAATTCCAACATTGTTGCCGATCGTCGTTCCGCCAAGGCAATCCACGACTGAATTGTTACCCAGCCAAAAATTATGCCCAATGTGGAGTGTTCCAGGCCCAGGAAAGAAGCACCCAAAATAGATTGTCCCATAGTCTCCAATTGTGAATTCTGAGGCATTGATCTTCACACCCTCCTGGATGATCACGCCATCACCGATAATTAATACACTTGAATTGATCTGGATATTGTCATGGAATACCACACCTTTCCCGATCCTCACAAGGTGGCTTTTAATTTTTACATTTCGGCCAAATGTAGTCCACCGCCCAATTTTCACATCATGGGTTGAAAACCGTGGGCGGGCGAAAATTCGACTGACTAGGCTTTTAATAGCAAGGCCGAATTCACGTTCTCTCATACCAGAATAATATCCCAATCGTTACAACAAGTATGGAAATTATAATCCTTTCGGGTTCACTTTCGGGTTCATTAGATGAAATAAGGCTCCCAGTCTGATTGGGAGCCTTTTCTCAATTTAGCTATTTCTTTTCGATTCGTGATTTTCTTACAGAAGTCATCGAAGCTGCCGGCGCCTTGGAACGCATCACCGCCCAGGCAAGAACAGCCAGCAGTACTGCCGCCACGCCCCACACCCAGTTCTTGACCTGCTGGGACACGTCGCCTCCGGCATATTGAACCACGATCGGTGCAATGATGACCGAAACCAGGTTCACCACCTTGATCATCGGGTTGAGGGCCGGGCCGGCGGTATCCTTGAACGGATCGCCAACCGTATCCCCTACCACGCCGGCTTTGTGCCTCTCCGAACCCTTACCAAGGTTTTTCTTCGGGTCCTTGGGTTCATCTTCGATCAACTTCTTGGCGTTGTCCCAGGCTCCGCCGGAATTGTTCAGGAATACAGCCAATAACTGACCCGAGACGATGATCCCGGCCAGGAAACCGCCGAGCGCCTCCACCTGCAAGAGCAGGCCCACCACTATCGGAGTTACTACTCCAAGCAAGGCCAGAGACACGAGTTCCTTCTGCGCCGCGGTCGTGGAAATTTCCACGGCTTGTTTGTAATCCGGCTTGACACGCCCGGACAGAACACCCAGCTTGAACTGCCGGCGAACTTCCAAGACGATCAGGGAGGCTGCGCGGCTGACAGCCTGGATGGCGAAGGAAGAAAACAGCCAAGGCAGCGCACCGCCGATCAACATACCGACAAAGACCTGGGGAATGTCCACGCGGATTCCCACGGTGGAAATTTGCTCAGCCAGCGGAATTCCAAGCGTGTTCTGGGCGCGGGAGACATCGACCAAAAAAGAGCCAAAAAGCGAAACCGCCGCAATTACCGCAGATCCGATCGCAACACCTTTTGTAATTGCCTTCGTCGTATTCCCTACCGCATCCAGATCCGCCATGATCTTTTGCGCATCCTTGGTTGCCTTGTCGGTCTTGCCCGACCAGGCCATTTCGCCGATTCCATTTGCGTTGTCCGAGATCGGTCCAAAGGAATCCATTGCGACGTTGTTACCGGTCAGAGTCAGCATGCCGATACCGGTCATAGCAACCCCGTAAAGAATGAACGTCGCCCGATCCGCACCGGAAATCCCGGGTATCGTACCGAAAATGAAGATCGAAGCCACGATTGTCAGCGCCAGCACGATGATCGACCAGACGGACGATTCAAACCCCACCGAAACCCCCTGTAAAATCAAGGTGGCCGGACCGGTATCTGCAGCCTTCTTAATTTCCTTTACCGGAGAGGCGTGCGTACCGGTGAAATATTCCGTCAGGCGGTCGATCAAAATCGCAAGCAGCACTCCCACTCCCACTGCCAAGGGCGAACGCCACCAACCTCCATACGCCGCCATGCTGGTATTCATGTAGAAATAGCCGGCGATGAAGAACAAGGCAGCCGAAATTGCCGCCGAAGAAAGGAAGCCGCGGAAGATCGAAGCCATCGCATCCCCGCTCTTGCCTGATCCGCCGCGCACTGCATACGTTCCGATGATCGACGACAGAACGCCTATCCCTCGAACCATCAAGGGAAAGATAATCCACTCGAGTCGCCCCGTAATATGCCATAAAGCCAGACCCAGGATCAAACCGGAGACGATCGTTACCTCGTAGGATTCGAAAATATCCGCAGCCATGCCGGCGCAGTCGCCTACATTGTCTCCCACGAGATCCGCCACAACCGCAGGATTTCTCGGGTCGTCTTCCGGAATACCGGCCTCCACCTTCCCCACCAGGTCTGCACCGACATCGGCTGCTTTGGTATAGATGCCTCCACCAACGCGCATGAACAACGCCAGCAGCGTACCGCCAAAACCAAATCCCAACAAGGCATCAGGAGCTGCAATGCCAAGAACAATGAAAATCACCGTCCCACCGAGCAATCCCAATCCATCTGTCAGCATACCGGTAATCGTGCCGGCGCGATAGGCGATGCGCAGCGCGTCCCCGAAGGACCTCTTGGAGGCGGAGGCTACCCGTACATTTCCCTCCACCGCCATACGCATTCCGATTTGCCCAACCGTGAGGGAAAACCCTGCTCCCATCACGAACGCGAATGCACGCGCCAATCCAATCCATAACCGGACAGAATTGGCATCCGCCCCTTCAAACCGCTCCAGTGCTTCTGGCGATGGCGGAACAATGTAAACCGAAAAGAATAGCGCGAAAGTGAGAATAATGATCAGGGGTACGATGGACCGGAACTGCCGTCTCAGATACGCATCGGCCCCATCCTTGATGGCACCCCAAACCTCCTGCATCTTCTCGCTTCCCTTATCTTCCTGCAGGATTTGGTTGCGAAGGAATATGGCGTATCCCAGTCCAAGCAGCGCTGTGACAAACACCGCCCAAATGGCCACCGCCTCGAGTGTGGTAAGTCCATGCATGGCGTACATGTGAGGATTCTTCTCCTGAAATAAATTTCGGGCAGAAAGCCCGGTAAAGCAGACGGATTTTACAGGCGCCGTATGAATGTGTCAAGAAACCAATGGACTGTAGAATATTGCTTGACCTGCGATTTGACAGGACTCTGTAACATAAGCGGTGGGTTTTGAGAAAAGGCGAACTTCTTGTAAGATGGTGATTGAGAGATCGCCACAGACAAGGAGTTCGCCATGC
>VGNF01000310.1 GCA_016866195.1 Chloroflexota bacterium
AAAACACGACGATCACCCGGCAATGGGCCTGGACACGCACGCCTATCGATCGCATCGCCAACGCCGCCTGTTCCCATCTATGAAGAGCTACTTAACCGTGATCCGAGGTGGGCCTTGAGTGAGGGAAGCCGGCATTTCGAGGAAAGCAGCGCAGTTTTCGAAGCCCTTCACAGAATTGCGGCTCGGCTCAAAGAGATTGGGATTCCATATGCGGTAGTCGGTGGTATGGCGTTGTTCCGGCACGGACTACGCCGCTTCACTGAGGATGTCGACCTTCTCGTTCGCAGGGACGACCTGAAGGTCATCCACGATAGGTTGCGAGGTCTGGGCTATCTTCCTCCGTTTGCGACCAGTAAGCACCTGCGCGATGCTCAACTGGGAGTAAAGATCGAATTTCTCACGACGGGCGACTATCCCGGTGACGGCAAGCCGAAGCCCGTTTCCTTCCCAGAGCCGCTGTCCGTGAGTTTTGAGGCGGATGGGATCAACTACATCAATCTGCCAACGCTGGTGGAGCTTAAGCTGGCCTCAGGAATGACGAATCCGGGAAGGCTCAAAGACCTTTCCGATGTGCTGGAGCTCATCAAGACCCTCAACCTTCCGATCGACTTCGCTAACCCGTTGAATGCCTTCGTGCGAGACAAATTCCAGGAGTTATGGAGAGAAGCGAGGAGGCGATACGTGACGATTTGGCGCAATAAGTGGCTCACCGCGGAGGCAAAATCGGTAGAGGAAATGATCCGCATGTTGCGATCCGCGGCCGATCGCCTCGACCAGATGCGAAAGGATGGGGTGGTGCTCGATGATGAAAGTGGAGTCGGGGACGACTACGCACGCCTGGTGACCACGGATCCAACAGTCGCCGAGAAGTACGGGTTGGTGGAAGAGTCTGAATACTGGGAGGACGAGGAGGAGGACGCAGAGCCGTCAGAAAGTCCGTAGCCGTCCATCGTGTGACGAAACCGGCGGGACCGGACCCCCGAACGCAACGGTTCCGAAACAGAGCGCGGCGGTGCGAAGCAAGTTGAATTCTGCACGGGTGTAACCGGAGTTCCGCACGCCTAGATGGCAAGGGCGAGTGGCCGATAGTCGGCCAGCGGCCCCCGGTGGGGATGGTACCGTTTCGATTCGTCCTCGCGTCGTCGCTTTTGGAAGGTTTTTCAGCAGTCCGATTCGTGGATGGCCCGAACGTTGAGCATCGCTTTTTTGCCGGCCAGGTTCCAACGCATGCCGCTACGCTCCATCCGGTCCTTGACCCAATGGCGGCAAGCAATACTTCCGATTCGAGGTCGCGCAGCGACTCTCCTTTCCGGGCGGCGTTCTCCACCCGATCGCAGAGCCATTCCGCCATCGCCCGAATGTTCGAAAAGCACTTGCCGGCAGCCGGATCTTCCGCGATGCTCACCGTTACGGCCTCCATGGAGAAGTTGACGGCGATGTCCAAAGATCCCGAGCTGCTTCGAGGCATCCTATTTCGTTGTTGCATGTCGAATATCTTACAATTGTCCAATCCCCTCGATGTGTTGCAGAACTTGTGGTCCGGGCCATAGCTTCAAAGCCCTAGCGTTTGCCCTGCACCTTCGGCGAATGGTGCGACCCAACTATCCGGCCAGTCCTCTCGGCGCCATTGTAACAGCCTTCCATCAGTAAGTCCTAATGTGACATGACCACCCGCGCTTGGATCAGCCACGCCATGTTGAATCCAAGCAATGCTGTCTTTCTCCGGTTTAGCCACCCGTAAATCATGAATGTCCGCCGAATTTGGTGCGATGAAGCCAAAAACTCCGCAACTTGAACCAACAATTCCAAAAGGCCGCCCCCACACTAGCAACGTCTTAGTGTCCTCAACGTAACGTACCTTTTGAATCACCGCCGGTACGCGCACTCGGCTGATTTCAGCACCCGCCTTGACGTCAAAACGCAAGACATAGCTCCACTCTTCCGGATTCTCGCCGCTTCCCGGAACGCAAAACGCAATTTGGGCGCCGTCGGTGGAGTAATCCACCGCCGTACACAACGCAGCGACTGCTTGTTTCCGAGTCGCGTCGATATCGCGCTGGAATTGATCCAATTGGTAGCGGCGCTCAATTCGTTTCGATCGGATCCACTCGTGCAGTCCGTGTTGCCCCTCAACATAAGCAACGCGATCGCCTGCGGAGTAATCGGCAATGTCTAGCACGTAATAGGGTATATCTGAAACTAACGCTGTGAACCGATTCGACTCCAATCTGTACTCATACAGCTCATTCCTTGCTCCGGCGTACAACGCAGCCCCATCCCGGGAAAACCGCAATGTCATCCAGGGCGATTGCACCAAAAGTCGCTATCCCATCAGCACTTCGACAAGGTAGTGTTCGTCCAGTGCCGCGAGGAAGCGTTTGTTCTTGATGCCGACCTTCTTCGAGTGGTTGTTCTTGAGCAGGGTCAGTGCCGTTCGACGGAGGATGCTGAAGTTCGCATCGGCGTGCCCCTTGCGGATGCGTGATTGGTCCTCGTTGAAGGTGACATCCAACTGCCAGTGGAGATTGTTCTCGATTCCCCAATGACTGCGCACGGCCGCCGCGAAACGGCGTCCCGAGATCTTCTTGCTCAAGATGTAGTATCGTACTTCGTCTGTTTCTTTCCCATTGCGCGTGGTGTTGTTGATCGCCACTCCAATGGCCTTGAGATCTGACCACCGCTCTCGGTCCGGCAAATCTTCGGGAACCGGGCACACGTAGTAATAACGATCCTCCTCGCGTCCATGTCCTTTCTCGTGCGTTTCATGACGGCTTACTTTGACACCGTCGAAGTCGTCCTTCATGTGCTCCACAAAGTAGTCCTGGATACCCTCGTGCAACGTGGGTTGGTTGCCCTTCACAGCCAGCACGTAGTCGGCATCGCGATCCCTGATCGCCTTAGCAATCTCGACTTGGCACCCCATGGCATCAATGGTCACCAAACAGTTGGAAATCTCCAGGATTTCCAGCAGTTTGGGGATGGCGGTGATTTCGTTGCTCTTCTCGTCGACGACCACTTGGCCAAGCGTGATGTGGTTGGCGGTGGCCCAGGCGCTCACCATGTGAATCGCCGCTTTGCTGCTGGCGGCGTCGAAACTCCGGCGAAGTGTTTTGCCATCAATAGCGATCACCTGACCATCTGTGACTTCATGCAACGCCGTGATCCAACTCAAGAGACATTTTTCGAACTCGGCGGGCTTGATCGCCGCGAAGATGGCGTTGAACCGATCATGCGAGGGAATGCCCGAACGGAGATCCAGGAACTTCTCCAACAACTTGCGTTTCGCTCGACCGAAGTCCGCGATGGCAACGAAATCATCGGCACCACAGATCACGGCGCAAATCGCAATCACCACCACATTGATCAGGGGATACGTGACCTCCCGACGTCGAGGGTCCGTAAGCTCCGCGAAATGTTTCCGGATGGATGCAGACTTGGTACTCGGCATGGCACACCTCCTTGCAAAAGCACTTCCCGGCGGCGCTCAAGGCGCCACACGATCCCCAAAACGCACTTGCCCTATTGTGCCAGATTGCCTAGCTTCGCGCAATCGCCCTGGTGCGCCCC
>VGNF01000311.1 GCA_016866195.1 Chloroflexota bacterium
CCAATGGCTGCCGGCGGGCTGGGGCGAGACGGAGGAAGAGGAAATGGTCTGGGATTCCGCCGAGCAGATGCAGCGCATCCTCGGCCTGGTCATGCGCATGTACAACGACCGCGTCCAGGACCTGCACGAGGACATCGACGCCTACGACCCGCTCCTCTACCTGAGGGAACATGAGGGCCAGACCATCCCCATTCTGGACGAGTGGTGCACGGGCTTCATCCACGCCATCGAACTCGACCCCGAGGGCTGGCGGCCGATGGTGGAGGCCGAACCCCAGGAAGCCGGCGGCCTGCTCACCCCCATGCTGCTCTACGGCACCGAGGAAGGCTGGAACGAGCTCAAGGACAACCCGGCCCTGGCCGACCGCCACCAGGACTTCGCCGACGCCATCGACCCCTGCGTCATCGGTATCCGCGACTACTGGCTGCCGCAGCGCAAGGCGGCCTCGACCTTCCGCAGGGAAACGGAGAAGGTGGGACGGAACGATCCGTGTCCGTGCGGGAGCGGGAAGAAGTACAAGAAGTGCTGTGGGGCTGGGCAGGCCTTGCACTAAGCGGGGCGACGCAGATTTCCCAGCTATGGCACTTGTCCATCCCAGCCCGCCCCCCAGTTCCCTGAATACCGGGGGCTACTTCCGGGAAATGGACGTGCTCGAACGACTTCGCCAGTCGTTACCGGACGGCTACGAGATCTTTCATCACCTGGACTGGCAAGCGTTGCACGAGGGCCAAGATCGCCATGGCGAACTGGACCTGATCGTCATGAGCCCCTGGGGCTCCAATCGGAATACGTCAGAGGAGAAACCCCCTGATTTTCTCCTCCAGGGCCTGCTCGTTTCTTGTCTCGCACTCCCAGACCACAAGTGTTGTCCAGCCGGCCTCATTCAAGGCTGTCAGGTTTTCCTGGTCTCGCTGCACATTGCGGATTCTCTTTGCCTCCCAGAAGGCCGCATTCGCCTTGGGTCTGACCTGTCCATATCGGCAATCGTGCATGTGCCAGAAACAGCCATGAACGAAGATGATCTTGCGACGGCCCTTGAAAACCAAGTCCGGTGAGCCCGGCAGCCGCTTATCGTGAAGTCGGTAGCGGTATCCCATTGAGAACACCAACGAACGGACAATCAGCTCCGGCGACGTATCCTTGCCCCTGATCCTGGACATGCACCGGCTGCGCTGTTCCGGTGTGAGGACATCGGAACGCGCTTGGGTGGTATCAGTCGCCGAAGAGGTCTCCGCCCTCGTTGCCTTCGCCATCATTTTCCGACAGGTCGATGATGATTTCCTCACCAAACGCCAGTACCTCCGGGTTAATCGAGACACCATCGACGGTAACGCCCTTCGGAAGTCCGCTGAATTTACCGAGCAGGTCAGCAGCGAACGCGCCAACGTCTTTCGCTATACGGAGCCGCGCGGAAACGTCATTGACCGTGTAGAGCCTGTAGAGGTCGTACGATAGTCCACCATGTGCCATCTCCGCCAACTCCGCCACGGACACATGAATCGGGTTGCGGAAGTCGCCGGATGTGGACTTGGCATCCACCCTCCGCTCCGCCTTTCCATCGCCGAACAGGGTGAAATCATAAGGGGCGATGGCGTTGGTGTCGGAGTCCCAGCGGTATTCAGGGCCACTCCCTGCTTGGCGCTGCTGATCAAGCCAAGCATTCAGGATTTCTTCACCGAGCCGCCCGATCTGATCGGCACTCTGCCGAGCCCTGCCGAGTTCTTCACGGCTCACGCCACGGGCCTGCCTGCGTTTCCTGAGCTTGGTCATCCCATCGAAACCACCCTGTGCGGCATCCTCAAGCGCTTCGAAATCGATGAAGTCCAGGACGGGGTGCCCTATGGGCAGCCCAAGTCCGCCCAGCAGCCTCGCAAGTTCATCCGGGTCAATCTCCAACAAACCTTTATGGGGCGAGAATGCAGCTCCGTAGTCGGCTTCAAGTGCGGCATGCAAGGTGGCATCCTGCGGCAAGTTCTGGGCGACAAGATACATGCGGGCCGTGTGCGGTTCCGGATCACCAGCAAAATCAAGAATCGCATAATCACCCTTCACGAGCGGGTCATACCTCGTTGACTCTTCAGGAGGGTTGGAGATCAGCTCCCCATTGAGGCGCCAGTTCTTCTGCTGCTTCAGAATTTTCCGGGTAATCGAATGTGCACCCGCACCACCTGGGCCGTAGATCGCCAGCGTGACGATGACGCGGTCTCGCAGCACATCGAGCCTGCCCCGCAGGCCTGGAAACAGGGCATCAACAAAGACCGCTGCATCCAGGTTGATGGCCTTCTGCTTTGCCCCGCTGGTGCTCCTGTAGTGGTGTTCGAACAGTGTCAGGTCAGACGACGACAGCCGCTTGAGTGCGATTTTCCTTTTCATGCTCCCTTACCTTTTCGAGTTGTTCCATCATCATGTCCGCGACGGACTTCGCCATCAGCGGCGGCACAGCGTTCCCAACCTGCCTGAATGCCGGGTTCATCGGCCCTTGGAAGACAAAGCCATCCGGGAAGGATTGCAGCCTTGCAGCTTCCCGAACTGAGATCGTGCGTGCCTGCGCGCTGTCATAGTGGATGTGCGAATAGCTGTCCTTGCCGAGGTGCGCCATCAGCGTTCTGGCCGGCATGTCCGCCTCCATCTTCCGCCACTTGTTCGGGAACTTACCAGGATCGTAGGGTGGGACGAAATCCGCCATTTCCGCTTCATAGCGTTTTGATCCAGGCCGTGGCCGGCGCCCTTCCTTGCATTCGATATCCTGCAAGCGCTCCTCGAACATCCTGAGAGCCAGTTGGTGGGCTTCCGGATACTGATCACCAGGCTTCATGCGCGCGAAAATCTTGTAGTCACGGGGCAGATAGCGGATGACGTGGTCATGGATGCCTTCCATGGATTCGAATCCGGGCCATTGCCTCATTGATCTCTGGTAGTCCGTCCTGGGCGGACCAGGATAGCGAACAAGCTGGTCAAACCGTCGCGGCCCTTTGCTCTGCTTCAACTCCGACCCGTCATCGATCCTGGGTAGGTCAGACAGAGCGTGCTCCGCAGTCACGGCTGGAATGGAATGGTCAGGATGCGGCTCAGGGGGATCAGAGAAGTAGCGGTCATCTTCCAACAGGTCGGTTCGAATGGTCTGCATCGCCACCTGTCGAGTGCCATGGTAGCCCTGTGGCAAATCGATCCAATGTGATGGCTCAGGGTGCCACCGCTTTGCTTTCAATTCCTTGCGATATGCCACCAAGACCATGCGCTCACGCATCTCTGGCACGCCGAAGAAAACGGCATTCATGAGCGTGTAGCGAGGGTCATAGCCAAGGTCATCAAGGACTTCGCAGGTTTCTTCTGCTACGTTGTGGCCACCGAAGTTTAGAACGTCGGGGACGTTCTCCATGAGCAAAGCGACCGGTTTCAGTGCCCGGACATAATCAAGGTACCGGAGATAGAGGTTGCTCCGCGGATCGCGCAGGAACGCTTCCGGGTGCTCGGCAACTTCCCGCAATTTCGCGCGACCGACTCGTGCAAACGCTTGGCAAGGCGGGCCGCCTACGATGGGG
>VGNF01000312.1 GCA_016866195.1 Chloroflexota bacterium
GGGGTGATGACGATTCCCTTCTTGCTCAGCAGGGCGAAGCGCAGCCAGAAAGCCGTCTGGGTGTGCAGCAGATTATGCCACCAATGCCGCGGAGTGAATTGCGGGAGGACGATCGTCAGGCGCTCGTTCGGCTGCAGTATGTCATGAAGTTCGTCCGCGTATTCCAGGAACGGTTCCAGAAATGTGCGATAGGGCGAATCGATGGTGACCAGTCGCACCCCTTTTCCCCATAAGTGCCACTTTTGTTCCAAATCCTTGCGGGTCTCCGGGTCGATTGCAATGTAGACCGCCGTCACATCGCTGGAAAGCGACAGGGCATAATCCAGCGCCTCCAGTGTGCCGCGATGCACCCCGGCGACCGGTACAACCACGCGATGGCGGGCGGGGGGCGGAGGTTCCCCGAAGTCGTTGAGGGAGAGGTCCTGGGCGAGTTCCTGATAGTGACGATGGATGGAATAAAACAGGATGACCAGCAGTGGCAGGAGCAGGACGATCATCCACGCGCCGTCGGTAAATTTGGTGACGGCGAAAATCACAGTCACTACTGCGGTGGTGATGGCGCCAACGGAATTGATCGCCAGCTTCCATGGCCAGCCGCGGTCCTGTGGCTGTGTCGGCAAACCGCTCCTTCCGATTTTCCGCCAGTGATTGGCCATTCCGGCCTGTGAGAGAGTAAACGAGAGGAATACGCCTACCGCCCAAAGCGGGATTAGCGCGGTCACGCTTGCGTTGAACAGGATGATGAGCATCGAGGCGATGGCGGTCAGGCCGATGATCCCGCGCGAGAAGACCAGGCGGCTGCCGCGGTAGGTGAACTGGCGCGGCATGTAACCATCCTCGGCGATGATGGCGCTCAGGCTTGGGAAGCCCGCAAACGCCGTGTTGGTGGCCAAAACCAGGATGATCGTGGTGGCGGTGATCGTTCCCAGGTAGAGCAGGCCTCGATTCCCAAAGGCTGTGCGCGCCAGCTGTGAGATGACCGTTTCGGATTCCGATGGGACTGCCCCGATGACCCCAAGCAGGTAGGTGATGCAAAGAAATAGCGTGCCCAATATGCCGGACATCCAGACCATGGTCAGCGCAGCATTGTGAGCGCGAGGCTCCTTGAAGGACTTTACACCGTTCGATATGCATTCCACACCCGTGAGCGCGGTGGTGCCGTTGGAAAAGGCGCGCAGCAGCAGAAAGAGGGTCAATGTCTCGGCATGGAATCCTTCAAGAGGAGGCGGATCCACCACGCTTCCCAGAGTTCCGTTGAAAAACCGGGCAAAACCCACCGCGACGGTGAGCATCGTCATACCGAGGAAAAAGTACGTTGGAGCGGTAAAAATGTTCCCGGATTCCTTCACCCCGCGCAGGTTGGCGAGGGCGATCAGCCCCAGCAAGAACACCGATAAAAGCACGCGATGCGGGAACAGGGATGGAAAGGCGGAAACGATCTGCGCCACGCCGGAAGAGGTCGCCACGGCGGCCAGCAGGATGTAGTCCATCAGCAGCGCAGCTCCGGCTGTCAGGGCGGCTGCCATTCCCAGGTTTTCCTTGACGACCGTGTACGCGCCTCCGCCGCTCGGATAGGCGTGAATAGTCTGCTGGTACGAGGTGGTGACGATGGCGAGCAGGCCGGTGATGATCAGGGAGATGGGGAAGGCGTAACCAAAAGCCCCCGTCCCTGCTGCGGCCAGGATGACGAGGGTTTCCTGCGGCGCATAGGCGATGGATGACAAGGCGTCCGCGCCGAAGACCGCCAGCCCCACGAACTTTCCGAGGGTCTGGTGCGGCGCGGCCGCGGTGGGTAGTGGGCTGCCAATCAGCCAGGTACGCCAGGAAGAACGCGAGCCATGTGAGGTATGTCCGGCAACACGATTTTGATTTGTCCCCCCTTTTTGACTCGATCCATCTTCGTTGTCCGATGGTCCCATACTCCACTATTGTAGCCCATTCGGCGCCGGATGGGCCGGCAGGATTTTCCCTTATAGATCTTTTTGGAAAGCTTGCCGCGCCAGCGCCAGGGCGCCGGCCACGCCGGCCCTGTTCCCAAGACCCGGCGGCACGATGAACCTATCGATTTCGTCCTGGATGGATCGCGAGGGGATATAGCCGTTGATCAGCGAACGGGTGTACTCGCGCACCTTTTTCAGCATGTGGGGAACCGACCCCACTCCTCCGCCGACGATGATGCGCTGGGGGGAGATCGAGTAGATGTAGGATGCCAGAGCATGAGCTATATAGCTGGCCTCCAGGTCCCAGGCGGGATGATCCTCCGGCAGGGATTCGGCCCGCTGTCCCCAGCGCTTTTCCATGGCCGGCCCGCAGGCCAGGCCTTCGAAGCAATCGCCATGAAACGGACAGGTTCCCTCAAACGGGTCCCGCGCCCGGTCGTGCGGCAGGGGGATGTGTCCCATTTCCGGATGCAGCAATCCGTGCAGCAGGTTGCCCTGTGCAAAGACGCCGCCGCCGATGCCGGTGCCGATGGTCAGGTAAATAAAGGTGTCCAACCCCTGGCCTGCGCCCCACAAATGTTCGCCCAGGGCTGCGCCGTTTACGTCATTATCCAATCCTATCGGAATTTGGAAGGCCTGCCGCAGTCTGCCCAACAGATCCGCGCCGGACCAGCCCGCCTTGGGTGTGGAAAGCAACCGGCCGTAGGTGGGAGAATCGAGCCGAAGGTCCAGCGGGCCGAAGCAGGCGATTCCGATGGCTGCCAGGTTATCGTGCTTTCTGAAGAAACCAATCACCTGATCGAGCGTTTCCTGCGGAGTGGTTGTTGGAAAGCGGTCCTCGGCCAGGATGTTATGCGCATCCGGGCCGATGGCGCAAATGAACTTTGTCCCGCCTCCTTCGACGCCGCCAAAAAGATCTTTCATGTTTTCCCGCTTTTCCGTGGACTCAGCCACCGGTAGTCGTGCGGCGGCAGGGTTGTCAACCCTGCGGGATCGATCTCGCGTCCGCTGAACAGGTCGAAATGTGGAACCTGGTGTTCGACGGGCAGCCGGATGGTTTGCGAGGTGGACGACAGATTATTCAAGACCAACACCTCATCCTCCAAATGACGGCGGAGATAGACGGCAGTCGAGGGATTGCCTGCATCGATCCAGGTTGTCGCTCCATTTCCAAACGCGGGATGTTCCCTGCGAATGGAGATCATTCTTCTTATGGTGTGGAATAATGAATCCTTGTCGACCAGCTGGGCGGCTACGTTGACCTTCCTGGAGCCGTACTCGCCCGTGAGTACCTCGGTAAACGGCTTTGAATCGGAAAACCCTGCATACGGACTGTCGTTCCACTGCATGGGTGTGCGCACTCCATCGCGATCCGGCAGGTTGAGGTTGTCTCCCATGCCGATCTCATCCCGTAATACAATACGGGTGCACCGGTCAGGGTGAACAACAGGGAATGAGCGAGTTCGATCTTCCCCCGTTGGTTGTCCAATAAGGGAGCCAGGCGGCGGCGAATTCCCAGGTTGATCCGCATGGAAGGATGCGGAGCGTATTGCTCCCACATCCAGGCGCGTTCCCCC